>NZ_LHSJ01000210.1:0-7411 GCF_001270295.1 Achromobacter sp. DMS1
GAAAATTATGAATTCTAAGGATGGTCTGAACAATTCCCCCGCCCAACGGTAAACTTCGTCTGTCACGCCCTCTCGAGTCTGTTCATCATGAGCCAACTGAGTTTTTCTGAAGCGGAATTTGCCGGTAAGCGCAAGAAGACACGCCGTGAGAAGTTCTTGAACGAGATGGATCGCACGGTGCCGTGGGATTACCTGGCCGGTGAGATTGCCAAGCACTACCCGCAAGAAGGCAAGGTGGGTCGCCAGCCGTATCCCATTGAGACGATGCTGCGGATTCACTTCATGCAGCAATGGTTCAACCTGAGCGACCCAGCGATGGAAGAGGCGTTGTACGACAGTTTTTCGATGCGCCAGTTCGCCAAGCTGCCCGGTGGTCGTGCGCCGGACGAGACGACGATCCTGAACTTTCGTCACCTGCTTGAGAAGCACAACATTGCCGAAGAAATGTTCGAAGGCGTGAACCTGCTGCTGCAAGACTATGGGCTGATGGTGCGCCGGGGAACGATTGTGGACGCGACGATCATCGATGCGCCCAGCTCGACGAAGAACGCCCAGGGCGCGCGGGACCCCGAGATGCACCAGACCAAGAAAGGCAATAACTACTTCTTCGGCATGAAGGCGCACATCGGGGTCGATCTGCATACGGGCTTGGTGCATTCGGTGGTGGGTACGGCGGCCAACGTGGCGGATGTGACGCAGGTCGATGGGCTGCTGCACGGGGAGGAAGAACTGGTCTTGGGTGATGCGGGCTATCAAGGTGTGGGCAAGCGCGAAGAACACCAGGGGCGCGATGTGCAGTGGCATATTGCGTTGCGCCCGAGCCTGCGCAAGAAGTTGAGCAAGACGGTGCAATCCTTGCAAGACGCCTATGAACACACCAAGGCCAGCCTGCGGGCCAAGGTGGAGCACCCGTTTCGGGTGATCAAACGGCAGTTCGGCTACACGAAGGTGAGGTATCGGGGGCTGGCGAAAAACACCGCGCAGTTGCTGACGCTGTTCACGTTGAGCAATCTGTGGATGGCGCGACGACATTTGATGGCAGAGGTGCGCCCATAGGACATCAAAAGGCCCGGAAACGGGCTCTTTTGAGCGAAAACACGACGGAAAATCGGGATTTTGGACGTTTTTTTCTGATTTTCTGAAATCAGGCGACAAGCAGTGATGAATTTGGGTCGGCTGGCTGATTGTTCAGACCGTCCTTAATACGGTTTATTTCGTATTATTTCTTATTATTTATAGTCAGGCGAGAGAGGATTATATCTGTTTGCGACTTCTGTATCTAATTTGTTTTTGTTGTCGCGCGAATTTTATGGATTTTGATAGTTTTTTCGAGACATCCGCGGCCCGTGTCCGGGACGCCCGCATACAGGATGGTAGTTTTAGTACTGGTATATATGCTTAGGTTGTACTAGGTTGTCCGCCTGGGCATAATGTGTCCATGCCGCAGCGGCGGACGCGGCCCGCGCCGTGTCCGCCCGAGCCGGACCGTCTTGTTCACCGAGCACATTCATGGCCCAAACCCTCTACGACAAACTCTGGGACGCGCACGTCGTCCACCAGGAATCCGACGGCACCTGTCTGCTCTATATCGATCGCCACCTGGTGCACGAAGTCACCAGCCCCCAGGCGTTCGAAGGTCTCGCGCTGGCCGGGCGCAAGCCGTGGCGCGTCAGCGCCAACCTTGCGGTTGCGGACCACAACGTGCCCACGCTCAACCGCGCCCAGGGCATCGAAGATCCCGTTTCGCGGCTGCAGGTGGATACGCTGGACGCCAACTGCGACAAATACGGCATCACCGAATTCCGCATGAACGACCTGCGCCAGGGCATCGTGCACGTCATCGGGCCTGAACAGGGCGCCACCCTGCCGGGCATGACCGTGGTCTGCGGCGACTCGCACACCAGCACGCACGGCGCCGTGGGCGCGCTGGCCTTCGGCATCGGCACCTCCGAGGTGGAGCACGTGCTCGCCACGCAGACGCTGCTCATGAAGAAAGCCAAGAGCATGCTCATCAAGGTGGAAGGCGAATTGCCTTTCGGCTGTACGGCCAAGGACCTGGTGCTGCACGTCATCGGCCGCATCGGCACGGCGGGCGGCACGGGGTACGCCATCGAGTTCGCGGGCAGCACCATCCGCGGGCTTTCGCTCGAAGGCCGCATGACGGTCTGCAACATGGCCATCGAAGCCGGCGCGCGCTCGGGCATGGTGGCGGTGGACGACAAGACCATCGAGTATTTCCGCGGCCGTCCCTTTGCGCCCACGGGCGTGCTCTGGGACCAGGCGGTGTCGTACTGGCGCACGCTGCATACCGACGAGGGCGCCCGCTTCGACGCCGTGGTCGAGGTCGACGCGCGCGACATCAAGCCGCAGGTCACCTGGGGCACTTCGCCCGAAATGGTGCTGCCCGTGGATTCCCGCGTGCCGGACCCCGACCGCGAGAAAGACGACGTGCGGCGCAGCGGCATGGAGCGCGCGCTGCAATACATGGGCCTGAAGCCCAACACCCCGCTGACCGACATCCGCGTGGACCGCGTGTTCATCGGATCGTGCACCAATTCGCGCATCGAAGACCTGCGCGAGGCCGCGGCCGTGGCCCGCGGCAAGCACGTGGCGTCCAACGTGCGGCAGGCCATGGTGGTGCCGGGCTCCGGCCTGGTCAAGCAGCAGGCCGAGCGCGAAGGGCTGGACAAGATCTTCATCGAGGCCGGCTTCGAATGGCGCGAGCCGGGCTGTTCGATGTGCCTGGCCATGAATGCCGACCGCCTGGAACCGGGCGAGCGCTGCGCCTCCACCTCCAACCGGAACTTCGAGGGCCGGCAGGGGCAGGGCGGCCGTACGCACCTGGTCAGCCCCGCCATGGCCGCCGCCGCCGCGGTGGCGGGCCATTTCGTCGATGTCCGCACTTTCCGTTAAGCACCGGGTATACAGATCATGCAAGCATTCACCACTCACGAAGGCCTGGTCGCGCCGCTGGATCGCGAGAACGTCGATACCGACCTCATCATTCCGAAGCAATTCCTCAAGTCCATCAAGCGCAGCGGCTTCGGGCCGAACCTGTTCGACGAGCTGCGCTACCTGGACCACGGCGAACCCGGCATGGACAACAGCAAGCGTCCGCTGAATCCCGATTTCGTCCTGAACCAGCCGCGCTACCAGGGCGCGTCCGTGCTGCTGGCCCGCAAGAACTTCGGCTGCGGCTCCAGCCGCGAACACGCGCCGTGGGCACTGACGCAATACGGTTTCCGCGCCATCATTGCGCCGTCCTACGCCGACATTTTTTTCAACAACAGCTTCAAGAACGGCCTGCTGCCGATCGTGCTCTCCGAACTGGAAGTGTCGCGGCTGTTCGACGAAGTGAAAGCCTTCCCCGGCTACAAGCTGCGCATCGACCTGGAGCGCCAGGTGGTGGTGGCAGCCGACGGCCGCGAAATGGCGTTCGACATCGAGCCTTTCCGCAAATACTGCCTGCTCAACGGTTACGACGACATCGCGCTGACCCTGCGCCACGCCGACAAGATCCGCGCCTTCGAGGCCGAGCGCCTGGCGCGTCATCCCTGGCTCGAAAGCCGGCCCATCGCCTGACGTCTTTTCATAAACAGGAATACCCATGACTCACCAAATCGCAGTGCTGCCGGGCGACGGCATCGGCCCCGAAATCGTGGAACAGGCCGTGCGCGTCCTGAAGGCGCTGGATCTGCCCCTGGAAATCCGCCAGGCCGCCGTCGGCGGCGCGGCCTTCGACGAGTTCGAGCATCCGTTGCCGCCCGCCACGCTGAAGCTGGCCAAGGAATCGCACGCCGTGCTGTTCGGCGCCGTGGGCGACTGGAAGTACGACAGCCTGCCGCGCGAATTCCGTCCCGAGCAGGCCATCCTGGGGCTGCGCAAGGCGCTCGGGCTGTTCGCCAACCTGCGCCCGGCCATCCTGTATCCCGAACTGGCCAGCGCCTCCTCGCTGAAGCCCGAAATCGTGTCGGGGCTCGACATTCTCATCATCCGCGAGCTCACCGGCGACATCTATTTCGGTACGCCGCGCGGCGTGCGTTCCGCGCCCGACGGCGCTTTCGCCGGCGAGCGCGAGGGCTACGACACCATGCGTTATGCCGATTCCGAGGTGCGCCGCATCGCGCGCATCGGCTTCGAGTCGGCGCGCAAGCGCGGCAAGAAGCTCTGCAGCGTGGACAAGGCCAACGTGCTCGAGACTTCGCAGTTCTGGCGCGACATCGTCGTCGAAGTCGCGCGCGACTACCCCGACGTGGAGCTCTCGCACATGTACGTGGACAACGCCGCGATGCAGCTGGTGCGCAACCCGCGCCAGTTCGACGTTATCGTCACCGGCAACCTGTTCGGCGACATCCTGTCGGACGAGGCCGCCATGCTTACCGGCTCCATCGGCATGCTGCCCTCGGCTTCGCTCAACGCCAGCGGCCAGGGCCTGTACGAGCCCAGCCACGGTTCGGCGCCCGACATCGCCGGGCAGGGCATTGCCAATCCGCTGGCCACCATCCTGTCGGCTGCCATGCTGCTGCGCTATTCGTTGAACCAGCCGGCGCAGGCCGACCGCATCGAGGCCGCCGTGCGCAAGGTGCTGGCCGACGGCCTGCGCACCGCCGACATCCATGAGGCGGGCGCCACCAAGGTAAGCACTGCGCAAATGGGCGATGCCGTCCTGAAAGCGCTGGCCTGACGGCCTTTCCGTTGCGCGCGAGGCGCGGAACGGGCCGCGTCCGGACGAGCCGGGCGCGGCGCAAGGGCCGCTCCCGGCTTGGTGCGGCCCTTTTTTTCTGGTTGCGCTGCGGCATGGAGCGCGGCATTCTGATAAATTGTTGAAAGTTGCACCGCAATTTTCTCCCGGATCCCCCTTTCTTTTTTAAGAGCGATTGAAATGAAGCAAGCAGTAGGCCTAGTCGGCTGGCGCGGCATGGTCGGCTCGGTGCTCATGCAGCGCATGCGCGACGAGAACGATTTCGCACTGATCGAACCGGTGTTTTTCTCCACCAGCAATGCCGGCGGCGCTGCGCCCGCCTGGGCCGACGGCGCGGGCCCGCTGCAAAACGCCTACGACATCGACGCTCTGAAAAAACTGCCCATCATCGTTACCGCCCAGGGCGGCGACTACACCTCCGAGGTGTATCCCAAGCTGCGCGGCGCGGGCTGGAACGGCGTCTGGATCGACGCGGCCAGCACCCTGCGCATGGCCGACGACGCCATCATCGTGCTGGATCCGGTCAACCGCCCGGTGATCGACGCCGCCCTCAAGCGCGGCGTGCGCAATTTCATCGGCGGCAACTGCACCGTGAGCTGCATGCTGATGGGCCTGGCCGGCCTGTTCAACAACGACCTGGTCGAGTGGATGACCACCATGACCTACCAGGCCGCATCGGGCGGCGGCGCCCAGCACATGCGCGAACTGCTGACCCAGTTCGGCGAGCTGAACCAGGCCGTCAAGCCGCTGCTGGACGATCCCGCTTCGGCCATTCTCGAGATCGACCGCGGCGTGCTGGCGCGCCAGAAGGATCCTTCGCTGCCCCAGGAGCATTTCGGCGTGCCGCTGGGCGGCAACCTGATCCCCTGGATCGACAAGGACCTGGGCAACGGCATGTCCAAGGAAGAATGGAAGGGCGAGGTCGAAACCAACAAGATCCTGGGCCGCGGCGCCGCCTTCGGCACGCCGGCCACGCCCATCGACGGCCTGTGCGTGCGCATCGGCGCCATGCGCTGCCACAGCCAGGCGCTGACCATCAAGCTCAAGCGCGACCTGCCGCTGGACGAGATCGAATCGCTCATCGCCCAGGGCACGCAATGGGCCAAGGTCGTGCCCAACACCAAGGAAGACACGGTGCGCGCGCTTACGCCCGTTGCCGTCACCGGCACGCTCGACATCCCGGTGGGCCGCCTGCGCAAGCTCTCCATGGGGCCGCAGTACCTGGGCGCCTTCACGGTGGGCGACCAGCTCCTGTGGGGCGCTGCCGAGCCGCTGCGCCGCATGCTGCGCATCGCGCTGGCGGAAGCCTGATTCCGCGAGCCTCGCGGCTTGCGGGCAGCGCGCATGCAAGGGCACCTTCGGGTGCCCTTGCCCATATGGGGGGGCGCCCGGGGCTCGCCATGCGGTTCCTCGCCGGTCCGGCCGCGCCGCATGCCGCGTTTCGATGCGCCCGCCTGCGGTCGCGCGACAGTCTTCCGGTTTATGAAACGGCACCGATACATTACACTTTTGCCGTGAATTCAGGCCCCCGGGCCCTCTGGCGGCGCCGCTGCGGCATCGCCGGATTTCAACGACAAGATAGGGGATTCCCGCTCATGATCCAGCGTTTGCGCCCAATGAAGCCCGTCCGTCGTCTGAAGGCCCTGCATTGGGCCGTCGCATTGGCGTTGGGCGCGGGCGCCGCCAGCCCGGCGCTGGCCATGCGCGTGGGGCACTCGCGGGTGGTTTCCGCGCCCGGGGCGCCGCTGCAGGCGGTCGTCGGCCTGCAGGAACTGTCGCCCGACGAAGTCGCCTCGTTGAACGTGAGCGTGGCCGACGAAGCGGCCTGGCAGCGCGCCGGCCTGAAACCGCCGGTGCCGCTGGCGAGCATGGTAGTCCGGGTCGAAGACGGCATGGACGGCACGCGCAAGAACCTGCGCGTGCGCTCCGACCGCGCGCCCAACGGCGGCGCGGTCGACCTGCTGCTGAACATCGGGTCCAGCTCGGGCCAGCGCCAGGTGCAGGTCAGCATCCTCGTGCCCTTGCGCGGCACCACCGCCGACGTGACGCCGGCGTCCGTGGGCACGCCACGGCGCGCCGCGGCCGCGCGCAGCGTCAACGTCAGGTCGGGCGACACGCTGTTCGGCATCGCCCAGCGCAATGCCGTGCCCAACGCCAACGTCTATCAGATGCTGGTGGCCCTGTGGCGCGCCAATCCGCGAGCCTTCATCCAGAACAATATGAACCTGGTCAAGGCGGGCGAAAAGCTCACCATTCCCGACGCGGCTACCGTGCGCGCCGTGGATCCGGCCGAGGCGCGCCGCATCTTCAATGAGCACGCGGAAGCCTTCGCGCGCTACCGCTCGCGCATCGGTGCGGCGGCCGGCGCCAGCCCCGCCGTCGTGAAAGGCCAGGACGGCGCCGCGGGCACGGTCGGCAAGGCCGAGGAGGACGCCGGCGTCGCCGCCGCCGATCAGCCTCAAGACCGCGTCCGCCTGTCTTCCGCCTATCCGCCGGGCAGTCCCCAGGCGCAGGCGGAGGCCCAGGCCGATGCGCGGGTGTCCAACGAACGCGCGCTCGCCGACGCCCAGGGCCGCGTCAATCAATTGCAGAGCAATGTGGACGCGCTGAATCAGGCGCTGGCCGAACAGAACGCGGCGAAGACGGGTAATGCCTCGGGCGAGGCCGGCACACCCGGTGCCGCTGGCACGCCCGGATCGGCCGGCGCGG
>NZ_LHSJ01000211.1:0-7368 GCF_001270295.1 Achromobacter sp. DMS1
CGTGGCCCGGGCGCTGGCCGGCATGGCCGAGCAACTGGACGAGAACCAGCCCGACCCCCGCCCCCAGCAGCCCGCCCTCGACACCTCGGGCGAGCTGGCGGCGCTGGCCTATCCGCTCAAGCAGATGCTGAGAGCCGCCCACATGATCCGTCAGGAGCTGATGGCCCTGGACGACCCGCTGCATGCCCGGCCACGCCCGGCCGCCGCCTGACGAGCGCCGGCCCCGCCGGGCTCAGGCCTTGCGGCGGAACACCAGCTTGTCGGGCGACGACGCCCCGGCGTCGTAGGCGTAGCCCTCCAGGTCGAAGCCCTGCAGCCCTTCGGGCCTGGACACCTTGTGCAGGATGGCATAGCGGGCCATGAGGCCGCGCGCGCGCTTGGCGTGGAAGCTGATGACTTTCCAGGCCCCGCTCTTCCAGTCCTGGAACACGCACTGCACCACGCGCGCCTTCAGCGTCTTCAGGTCCACCGACTTGAAATACTCTTCGGACGCCAGATTGACGATCACCGGCGTCTTGTCGCCCTGCAGGCGTTCGTTGAGGTATTCGGCAATGGTGCTGCCCCAGTACTCGTACAGGTTCCTGCCCTTGGGCGTGACCAGCCGCGTGCCCATTTCCAGGCGGTAGGGCTGCATCAGGTCGAGCGGACGCAGCACGCCGTACAGGCCGCTCAGGATGGCGACGTGCTCCTGCGCCCAGTCGAGCTGCCTGGCCGACAGCGTGGAAGCTTCCAGCCCTTCGTATACGTCGCCATTGAAGGCGAGCACGGCAGGGCGGGAGTTTTCCTGGGTGAAGCTGCGCTTCCAGTGCGCGTAGCGCTGCGCGTTGAGTTCGGACAACGCCGGGCTCAGGCTCATGAGCTCGCCGATTTCCTCGGCGGACTTGGTCTTGAGCACCTTGATGAGCGCGGCGGCCTGGTCCACGAACAGGGGCTGGGTATGCGCCTGCACGTGCAGCGGCGAATCGTAGTCCAGCTTCTTGGCGGGAGAGAGCAAAAACAGCATGGGGTTCGTTTCCTTGTCAGCGCGCCGTCCAGCCGCCGTCGACGGAGATGGTGGTGCCGGTAATCTGCGCGGCGGCTTCGGAAGCCAGGAACACGGCCGTGCCGCCCAGTTGTTCCGGCGTCACGAATTGCAGCGACGGCTGTTTTTCGCCCAACAGCTCGCGGGCGGCGGTTTCCTGGTCCACGCCGTTTTGCCCGGCGAGGGCCGTGATCTGTTTCTCGACCAGGGGCGTGCGCACCCAGCCCGGGCAGATAGCGTTGGCGGTAATGCCCTGGCCGGCGGTTTCGAGCGCCGTTACCTTCGTGAAACCCACCACGCCGTGCTTGGCCGCCACATAAGCGGACTTGTTCACCGAGGCAACCAGCCCGTGCGCGGAGGCAATGTTGATGATGCGGCCCCAGCCCTGCTTCTTCATGTGGGGCAGCGCGGCGGCCGTGCCGTGGAACACGGCGGACAGGTTCAGCGCGATGATGGCGTCCCACTTCTCGACGGGAAATTCCTCGATCGGGGCCGTGTGCTGGATGCCGGCATTGTTCACCAGGATGTCGATGCGGCCGAGCTGCTTCACGGCGTTGTCGATGAGGCCGCGCACGGCCTCGCCGCGCGAGAGGTCGGCACCGTCGTACACCACCTTCACCCCGTGCCGGTCCGCCAGCCCGGCGCGCACTTTCTCGATCTCGGCGGCGTCGCCGAATCCGTTGAGCACGATGTCGGCGCCCTGCTGCGCGAAGGCCGTGGCGATGCCCAGGCCGATTCCGCTGGTGGAACCCGTGACGACTGCGACTTTTCCTTTGAGCATGAGAATTCTCCTGTCTGGCGCAAGAAACGGGCATCAGTGTAGCGGGCCCGGGACGCCACAATAATGCCACGACCGCGCGCGCCGGGGTGGCGGGCGGCTCAGGAGGAAGGCGGCCCGCCCTCCTCCTTGCCGGCCGGCGCCCGCGGCGGCGCGGGCAGGTCGGCCATGCCGCCCATGCTCTCCGGCAACCGCTCCAGCAGCTTGATCAGCATGGGCACCACGCCCATCGACACCGCCACCACCATGGAAAGCACGTCGCGCTGCACTTGGTTCACCAGGTGGTTGTCCCAGGCTTCATTGAAAATCGCGAAACTGAACTCGCCGCCCTGCGCCAGCACCATGGCGAACAGCAGCCGGTGATAGCGCGGCAGGCCCAGCAGCCGCGCGAGCCCGTACAGCAGCGCGCCCTTGATGAGCAGCAGTGCGGCCACGCCCACCAGGATGAAGCGCCAGTAGTCTTCCACCACCCGCAGGTTGACCGACATGCCGATCGACAGGAAGAACAGCCCCAGGAGCAGCCCCTTGAACGGCTCGATGGACGCCTCCAGCCGGTCGCGGTAGCGCGATTCCGCCATGAACACGCCCGCCAGAAAGCCGCCCAGGCCCGCCGACAGCCCGGCAAAGTCGAACAACTGGGCGGCCCCCACCACCAGCAGCAGCGCCGCCGCCGTAAACAGCTCGGGCAGCCTGGCCTTGTCGGCCCAGCTCAGCATCTTCAGGCGGTGCCCGACGGCCAGCACCGCCACGGCCACCAGCGCCATGGTGAACGAGGGCGCCGACGTGCCGTCCGAACCCAGCAGCCCCGCCGCCAGCAGCATGGGAATCGCCGCCATGTCCTGGAACAGCAGAATGCCCAGCGCCGACCGCCCCAGCGGCGCCCGGGTCAGGCCGCGCTCGTCCAGCAGCCGCAGCGCCACCGCCGTGGACGACAGCGCCAGCGACAGCCCGCAGATGACCGCGCCCTGCCACGGCATGCCGGCCAGGTGCCGCAGCGCCATCCCCAACGCCACGCCCAGCACCAGCCCGCAGGCCAGCATCTGCATCGCGCCCAGCGCGAACACTTCCATCCGCATCGCCCACAGCCGCCGCGGCGCCAGCTCCAGCCCGATCACGAACAGCATCATCACCACGCCCCACTGGGACACGTTGACGATGGTGTTCACGTCCGTGACGAGCTTCAGGCACGACGGCCCCACCAGCAGGCCGGCCAGCAGGTAGCCGGGTATGGCGCCCAGACCGAGCACCTGTGTCAGGGGCACGCAGATGACGGCGGCAAGCAGGAGAATGAGGATCAGGTCCATGGCGCGTCCCGGCGAAAGGAAGGCACAGCGGAAGAAGAGGCACGAGCGCATTCTGCGGCATGCAGCCGCCGGCGCGAAAGCCGTCCGCGGGCCCCGGCCCCGCCCGGTGTGGCTTTTCCGACAAGCCAGACCGGGCGCGCGCGAATTCTTTACACGCCTTCCAAAATTGCTGTATAGTTACTGGCTTAGCTGCTTTGCGTGCGCAGGCTCACCGACCAAGAGCCTGACCGCGGAAACGGCTTCGGGATTTGCGCCGCTGTTTCTCTTGCAAGGTACAAGAGCAAGGTACAAGGCGCGCTTGCCGGATCCGCCATGCCGCCCGCAAAATCCAGCCACGGAGAGGTGGCAGAGTGGTCGAATGTACCTGACTCGAAATCAGGCGTACGGTTTCCCCGTACCGTGGGTTCGAATCCCACCCTCTCCGCCAGTTGCACGTCCAACGGCGTCCGGCCGAATCCAGAAAACCCGCACCAGCCAAGGCTCTGCGGGTTTTTTCTTGCCCGATGCGCCCCCCATCCCTTGCCCTCCCACTCAAGAGAGCCAGGCATCCGAGCCCACTGAGCAGCATGCCTTTCTGGCCGCGCTCAAAACGCTGTTGCGCCCGGCGCACTCCCCGGCGCGGCCTGGACGGCGGGCTTGGCCTGCGTGTCCACCTGGAGCCGGAAGACGTCGGGCCGCGCGTAGTGGCCCGACACGTCGAAATCGTATTTGCCGCGCAGGATCTGGTTCGGATCGATGTCGGCGTAGAGGATAGTCTCGCCGGCATAGTCGGGCCCGGCCAGGATCTGGCCCAGCGGGTCGATGATGGCGCTGCCGCCGCGCATCAGCACGGTTTCCGGCGCGTCGCCGAGGGCGCATTCGAAATCCTCGGGATAGGCGTCGCGGCGCAGGTGCTGGCATGCCGTGAGCACGTAGCAGCGGCCTTCGAGCGCGATGTGGCGCATGCTGGGGATCCAGGTGTCGCGGTCGTCGGCGGTGGGCGCGCAATACAGCGCGACGCCCTGGCTGTACATGTACATGCGCAGCATGGGCATGTAGTTTTCCCAGCAGATGACGGCGCCGATGCGGCCGTAGGGCGTGTCGATGACGGGCAGGGTGGAGCCGTCGCCGAAGCCCCAGATCAGCCGCTCGCCCGCGGTGGGCATGAGCTTGCGGTGCTTGCCCGCCAGGCCGCGGTGTCCGTTGAAATACAGCGCGGTGCAGTACAGGGTGCCGCCATCGGCCTCGATGCAGCCCAGCACCACGACGCTGTCGGTGTCGATGGCGGCCTGGGCGATGATCGCGACTTCGTCGCCGTCCAGGCGGACGGCCTGGCGGTGATAACTGGCGTAGGCGTCCCGCCCTTCGGGCTTGCGCATGCCGATGGGCGCGCCGAAGGTGTTGCCCTTGGGATAGCCGCCCAGGAAGGCTTCCGGAAACACCAGCACTTTCGCGCCCTGCCCGGCGGCCTCGTGGATCAGCGCGGCCGCCTTGCGCGCGCACGCGATGCTGTCGGTGGGAATCGAGGCCGCCTGGATGACGGCCGCCTTGAACGTCTGCGGCATGGTTGTCTCGCTCCTGAGGGTCCATGTTGGAGATTCCGGCCGATGGCCTGGACCATGCATGGCGCCACCGGACCGTGCTCCATGGTAACAACGGCCGCGGCGGGAGGAGAATGAAGAACGGCGGCGGCTGCCGCGTCAGGCCGCCTGCGCCCGGGCCGGACGGACCGCCCCCGCGCCATGCCGGCGGTAGAAGCGGATGAAGTCGCCGGCCTCCATGGGCTTGCCGAACAGCCAGCCCTGGCCCAGGTCGACGTCGCGGGCCTTGAGGTAGTCGGCCTGCTCCTGATGCTCGATGCCTTCGGCAACGATTTTCAGGCGCAGGGACTTGGCCATTTCGATGACGTGGTCGGTGACGTTGTGGGTGGCGGAGTCGGTGCCGATGGTGTCGACGAAGGATTTGTCGATCTTCAGCGCGTCCAGCGGCAGGCGCTGCAGGTACGAGAGGCTGGAATAGCCGGTGCCGAAGTCGTCGATGGCGATGATGTGGCCGAGCTCCCGGGCCTCCATGATCGTGGCGCGCGCCCGCTCCACGTCGAGAAAGCCGGCCTCGGTGGCTTCCAGCCATATCTGTTGCGGCGCGATGCCGGTGTCGCGCAGCATTTCGTGCAGGGCATGCAGGGAGCCGAGGTCTTTCATGTCGCCCGCGCTCAGGTTGATGGCGATGTGCGCGTTGCGGTCGCGGGCCAGCAGATCGCCCATGTCGCGGATGGCCAGGCGGAACACCTCGCGCGTGATGTCGGTAATGAGGCCATGGGCCTCGGCCACGGGGATGAACTGGTCGGGCCGCAGCAAGGCGCGGCCCGGGCGCGCCCAGCGCACCAGGGCTTCCGCGCCGACGCACGTGCCGGCGCGCAGGTCCATGATGGGCTGGTAATGCAGGACGAATTCGCGGCGGCGAATGGCGATGGCCAGCTCTCCCCGCAGCGACAGGCGCCAGCACGAAAGCCAGACGACGAGCGCGATCAGGACGGCCGAGGCGACGGCGCCCAGGGGCAGCCACAGCCAGTGTTCGCGGCGCAACGCGGCCAGAGCCTCGCTCTGCGGTTCGAGCATGACCACGGCCAGGTCGCTGCTGCGCGCGACCGAGGTCAGGTAGTCTTCCTCCAGCCGCAGCGTGCCTCCGCCCAGGGCCTGGGCCACCAGCACCAGATCGGGATTGGCCACCGAACCCAGCAGGCCCACGCCCGGCAACACCAGCGCGAGCTGCACGCCGTCGGGCAGCACCACGTCGGTGAAGCGGCCCGGTTCGATCAGGGCGCTGTAGGCGCCGTCGCGCACGGCCACCATGCGCAGCGCGGCGCTGACCACCGGCACGGCGTCGAGCTTGAGGCTGGCGCCGCTGGACAGCTTGAGGTCGGGTGGCGCCAGCGACGTCTGCGCATCGGGCACGCCCCAGGTGGTGCATCGCACCAGGCCGCCCTCGACGTATGCGATCTCGTCGATGGCGCGGTCGCGCAGCGCCAGGGTCTGCATGTGCCGCACGTGCTGCCGGCTGCAAGGCTCCAGCGCGAGAGCGTTGAGCCCGCGCAGCGCGGCCGCCGTATTGTCCAGCACGCCTTGCGCGTGGGCGCGCACGCGCTCGGCCTGGTTATCGAGGTGATGCTGCTCCTGGGCGACGGCGCGGCTCCAGGACATGTGCAGGACAAAGCCGATGGGGAGCAGGGCTCCCGCGGCGGCCAGGATTACGGTTATTCCGATTACATACTTGCGCGTCATCGACGCTCGTCCCCAGGATTTTCGCAGCGACGGCGAAAGTCATACATTTTTACACTTTTTCATGCGTCCGAGTAAGGCAATTTTGCCGCCTCGCGCATCCTGGAAAACCAGGGAAATACCGGATGGCGCGGCGTCCCGGCATTGCGGCCCGGCCGACGGCAGTCCGGGGGCAGGCTCCATGTCCTGGTTTTTTATTTCATTCATGGTTCTTTTTGCTGGGCCATGCGTCGGCCTACGCTGCAAGCCTCTCGGTTTTGATCGGTGACCTGTCATGCAAGAAAGAATTTTCCTCGCCGGCGCCACCGGCGCCATCGGCACGGCGCTCATCCCGCTGCTTCGCGCGGCCGGCTACGAGGTATACGGCAGCACCCGGCATGCGGACCGGGCCGCCCGGCTGGAAACGGCAGGCGTGCACCCGGTGGTGGTGGATGTGTTCGACGCCGAGGCGCTTGCCGTCGCGCTGATGCGCATCCGCCCGGCCAGCATCATGCACCAGTTGACGGATCTGGCCACGCTGCACGACCCCGCCCGGGCCGCCGAGACGGCGCGCCGCAACGCGCGCATCCGTGAAACCGGCACGCGCAACCTGGTCCATGCGGCGAGCCAGGCGGGCGCCGTTGGCATGGTGGCGCAAAGCATCAACTGGATCTATGCGCCCGATGCGCCGCGCCCCTGCGACGAAACGGCCCCGCTGGACCTGAATGCCACGGGCGACCGGCGGGTCAGCGTGCTGGGCGCGGCGGCGCTGGAGCGGCAGGTGCTGCAGGCGCCCGGCCTGCGCGGCACGGTGCTGCGCTACGGACGGCTGTATGGGCCGGGCACCGGCGTCAAGGCGCGGCCCGTGTCCAACGGGCTGCACGTGAACGAAGCGGCCAGGGCCGCGCTTGCCGCGCTGCGGTATACGGGCGGCGGCGTCTTCAACATTGCCGAGGACGAAGTAGAAGTCAGTTGCGCCCGCGCGCATGCGATGCTGGGCTGGCGCCCCGCCGGAGCGGCGCCTGCCGG
>NZ_LHSJ01000212.1:0-12741 GCF_001270295.1 Achromobacter sp. DMS1
CCGCCGAGCCCGAGCCCGCGCGGCAGTCGGCCGGCACCCGCCCCTCGCGGGCCTTGCCCTATGTCCTGCACGTACATGCCAGCGAAGACGGTGCGCGCCTGAAACTCGTATTCCAGAACGCCGGCAGCGCGGGCGCCGTCTTCCACGTCTATGACCGCCTGGACCTTGCGCGCGGCCCGCGCCGCTACACCGTGGAAGCGGGCAGGCAACTGGAAGGCGAATGGGACACGCAGCCGCACGACGGCCGCTACGATCTCTGGGTGCTCGGTCCCAACGGGTTCCACCGGCACTTCATGGGCGGCACCTCGAGCGACGTCACCGCCCAGGCCGAGGCCGGCTACGCGCCGCATCCCAGGACGCTGCGCATCGACCTGCGCAACACCGGCTCGGGCGAAATCAGCTTCGAGGTGCAGGCGCGCGCCTATGGCCATCCCGGCGCGTCCTACACCGTGGCGCCCGGGGAAAGCGCCGCGCACGAATGCGTGCTGGACGACAGCGGCGGCTGGTACGACTTCGCGGTGCGGGTGCGCGAAGACGGCGGTTTCCTGCGCCGCTTCGCCGGCCGCGTGGAAAACGGCGCGCCGTCCGTTTCCGACCCCGCCATGGGCGGCGCGCCGCTGCTGGACTGGAACCCCGCCGGCTAGGGGGCGTTTCGGGGCCGGGCCCTAGTCGCCGCCCTTGCCCAGCCCCAGGTAGCTCTCGATGACCTTCGGGTCGCCGGCCAGTTCGCGCGCCGGACCGTGCAGGATGACCTCGCCGGTTTCCAGCACATAGCCATAATCGGCCACCTGCAGCGCCGCGCGGGCGTTCTGCTCGACCAGCAGAATCGCCACGCCGGTTTCGCGCAGGCGCGCGATGATGTGGAAGATCTCGCGCACGATGCGCGGCGCCAGGCCCAGGCTGGGTTCGTCCAGCATGAGCAGCGACGGCCGGGCCATGAGCGCGCGGCCCACGGCCAGCATCTGGCGCTCGCCCCCCGGAAAGCGTGCCGGCCTGCTGGCCGCGCCGCTCGCGCAGGCGTGGAAACAGGTCGAACACCTCGTTCAGGGTGTCGCGCCAGCCGCTTTCGCGGGCGCGGTAGCGCCGGAAGCCGCCCAGCAGGAGATTGTCTTCCACCGACATGGACGAGAACAGCTCGCGGCGCTCGGGCACCAGCGACATGCCCGCCGCCACCCGGCGCTCGACCTGCCAGCCCGATACGTCGGCGCCGGCGTACTGCACCGAGCCCTCGGCGTGGCCGGTGTGCGGCAGCGAACCCATGATGGCGTTGAGCATGGTGGACTTGCCGGCGCCATTGGCGCCGATGACGGTAACGATGCTGCCGGCCGGCACGTCGAGCGTGGCGCCCGTCAGCGCGCCCACCTTGCCGTAGCGCGCCGAGAGATTGCCGACCCGCAGGATGGGCGTGTTCTGCGCGCTCATTGCACACCTCCGGACTGCACGGGGCGGGCCTGCACGTCTTCGGGCAGGTCGTCGTCGATGCCGCCCAGATAGGCTTCCAGCACCGCCGGGTTCTTCTGCACCTCGGCCGGCACGCCTTCGGCCAGCTTGGTGCCGAAATCCATCACGACCAGGTGGTTGGTCAGGCGCATTACGAAATCCATGTCGTGTTCCACCAGCAGAATGCTCATGCCCTCGTCGCGCAGTTGCTCCAGCACGCGGGCCAGATCCTGCTTTTCCTTGTAGCGCAGGCCGGCCGCGGGCTCGTCCAGCAGCAGCAGCACGGGGTCGGCGGCCAGCGCCCGGGCGATCTCCAGGATGCGCTGCTGGCCCAGGGCCAGGTTGCCCGCCTGCTCGTACAGATAATCGCCCAGCCCCACGCGCTTGATCTGCTCGGCCGCCTCGTGCAGCAGTTGCGCCTCGCGCGCGCGGTCGGCATGCAGCGCGCCGGCCAGCACGCCCACGTCGGAACGCAGGTGCGCCCCCAGGGCCACGTTTTCGAGCACGCTCATGCCGGGCAGCAATTGCACGTGCTGGAAGGTGCGGCCCACGCCCATCCGGGCGATTTCGCGCGCCGGGCGGCTGTCGATGCGCTCTCCCAGGAAACGCACCTGGCCGCGCGTGACGGGCAGCACGCCGGAAATCAGGTTGAAGGTGGTGCTCTTGCCCGCGCCGTTGGGGCCGATCAGGCCCATGATCTCGCCCGAGCGGACCGTGAAGCTGATGTCGTTCACGGCCACCAGGCCGCCGAACTCCTTGCGGATGGCGTCCACTTCCAGCACGGCCTGGCCCGCCTGGGGCCGCTGGCGATGGGGAAGCGCCGGCGCGGCCGGCGGCGGCGCCATGGCGCGGCGCGAGCCGCCGGCGCCGGTGATGCTTTCCCACCAGCCCGACAGAATGGGCCACAGGCCGTTGCGGGCGTATTGCAGCATCAGGATCAGCAGCACGCCGAAAACGATCATCTCGAAGTTGGCGTTGGTGTCCAGCAGCTTGGGCAGCAGGTTCTGGAGCTGGTCCTTGAGCACCAGGATGACGCTGGAACCCAGGATGGCGCCCCACACGTGGCCCGCGCCGCCCACCACCGCCATGAACAGGTATTCGATGCCGTAGTTCAGACCGAAGGGGCTGGGGCTGACCGCGCGCTGCATGTGGGCATAGAGCCAGCCCGACACGCAGGCCAGCAGGGCGGCCCAGACAAAGATCACCACCTTGTAGGAAGCGGTGTTCACGCCCATGGATTCGGCCATGCCCGCGCCGCTCTTGAGCGCGCGGATGGCGCGGCCCGGGCGCGAATCCAGCAGGTTGCGCGTGGCCCACAGCGCCAGCAGCACGATGACCCAGATCAGGTAGTACATGTGGCGGCCGCTGGCCAGCGACACCCCGAACACGCTGATGGGCTCGATGCCGGCAATGCCGTCGTGCTTGCCCAGCCAGTCGATGTTGCCGAACAGGAAGTACAGCGACAGCCCCCAGGCGATGGTGCCCAGCGGCAGGTAGTGGCCGGACAGGCGCAGCGTGATCGCGCCCAGCAGGTAGGCCACCACGGCCGTGATCGCCAGGCCGGCCGGCAGCGTGAGCCAGGGCGAGACGTCGTACTGCGTGGTGAGGTAGGCCGTGGCGTAGGCGCCCAGGCCCACGAAAGCCGCCTGGCCGAACGAGGTCAGGCCGCCCACGCCGGTCAGCAGCACCAGGCCCAGCACGACCAGGCTGGCCAGCCCGATGTAGTTGAGCTGCGTGACCCAGAACTCGGGCGTGGCGGGCACCAGCGGAAGCGCCGCCAGCACGATGACGAACACGAAAAGCAGAATGCGGTTCATGGCGTTTATTCCTCTTCGTCCACGTGGTGGCTGCTGAACGAACGCCAGACCAGAACCGGGATAATCAGGGTGAACACGATCACTTCTTTGTAGGCGCTGGCCCAGAACGAGGAAAACGACTCCAGCACGCCGACCAGCAGCGAGCCCGCCGCGGCCACCGGATAGCTCGACAGGCCGCCGATGATGGCGCCGACGAAACCCTTGAGGCCGATGAGGAAGCCGGTGTCGTAGTAGACGGTGGTAATGGGCGCGATGAGCATGCCGGACATGGCGCCGATGGCCACCGCGAGGGTGAAGGTCAGGCTGCCCGACATGGTGGTGCTGATGCCCACCAGCCGCGCGCCGCGGCGGTTCACGGCGGTGGCGCGCAGGGCGCGGCCGTACAGCGTCTTGCCGAAGAAGAGCCACAACGCCAGGATGAGCAGCGCGCAGGTGGCGACCACGAACAGGCTCTGCGCCGACCAGGTGGCGAAACCCAGGTCGACCTGGCCGCTCACGAAAGCGGGCGTGCGCCAGCCTTCCGCGCCGAAGAACACCAGGGCCAGCCCGGTGAGCGCGAAGTGCACCGCCACCGAGACGATGAGCAGCACCAGCACCGTGGCCTCGGCCAGCGGCTGGTAGACGATGCGGTACACCATGGGCCCCATGGGAATCACCAGGGCGAGCGTGAGCAGCATGTTCAGCCACAGCGAGTTGCCCGGCCCGGCATAGGAGGTGGTGAGCCAGAGCAGCGCCAGCGGCAATGCCAGGCACAGCAGGAAAACGCGCGGCAGGCCCGCGGCGCTGCGCGCGCGGGCGGCCCGCGCCAGCTCCATCAAGAGGCAGACGAGGCCCAGCAGCGGCAGCAGGTAGACGGTGCCCGGCACCTTGCCGTCCACCAGCATGGCCAGCGTCAGCGCGCCGAAAGCCACGAACTCTCCCTGCGGAATGAAGATCACCCGCGTCACGGCGAAAACCAGCACGAGCGCCATGCCCAGCAGGGCATAGATCGCGCCGTTGACGACGCCGTCTTGCAGCAGGATTAGCGCAATTGAGGAATCCATCTAACAACTACCTTGTGATTTTCCTGGGGTTCCGGCCCCGCCCGGAACCCTGATGCGACACACCGGCCGGAAAGGCCGGTGTGTCGGGTGCCGGATGCGGCGCAGCCCATCCGGGACGGCCGGGGCCTGCGCGCAGGCCCCGCATGGATCAGAGGCCGGGCTGGTACACCCACTTGCCGCCTTCGACCTTGACCATCACGCGCGAGCGCTCGTCGAAGCCGGCATGATCGGTGGGCGACATATTGAACACGCCTTGCGATGCCGGCAAGTCCTTGATGTTTTCGAGGGCATCGCGCATGGCGGCGCGGAACTCCGGCGTGCCCGGCTTGGCGCCCGTCTTGAGCGCCGCGGGCAAGGCGGCCACCACGAGCTGGCCGGCATCCCACATGTGGCCGCCGAAGGTGTTGGTGGTGCCTGCGCCGTGGGCCTTCTCGTAAGTCTCGGTGTAGGCCATGGCGGATTTCTTCACGGGGTTGCTGTCGGGCAGCTGCGCGGCCACCAGCAGCGGACCGGCAGGCAGGTACATGCCGTCGCAATCCTTGCCGCAGACGCGCAGCACGTCATTGTTGGCGGCGCCGTGCGTCTGGTAGATGATGCCGCCGTAGTTGCGGGCGCGCAGCTCCTTCTGCGGCAGCGCCGACGGCGTGCCTGCGCCGGCGATCAGAATGGCGTCGGGCTTGGCGGCCACCAGCTTGAGCACCTGGCCCGTCACGCTGGTGTCGGTGCGGCTGTATTTCTCGATGGAGGTGATCTCGATGCCCTTGGCCTTGGCGGCCTTCTGCATCACGTCCAGCCAGCCGTCGCCGTAGGCGTCGGCAAAGCCGATGAAGCCCAGCGTCTTCACCTTGGACTTGGCCATGGCGTCGGCCAGGGCGCCGGCCATCAGGGCGTCGTTCTGCGGCGTCTTGAAGACCCAGCGGCGCTTGTCGTCCACCGGCTCGACGATCTTGGCGCTGGCGGCCACGCTGATCATGGGCACCTTGGCTTCGGCGGCCACGTCCACCATGGCCAGCGAGCCCGGCGTGATGGAGGTGCCGATCAGCACGTCGACCTTGTCGTCCGAGGCCAGCTTGCGCGAATTTTTCACGGCCTGGGTGGTGTCCGTGGCGTCGTCGAGCACGATCCACTCGATCTTCTGGCCGGCGACTTCCTTGGGCAGGAGCGCAACCGTGTTGCGCTCGGGAATGCCCAGCGAGGCGGCGGGGCCGGTGCTGGCCACCGTCACGCCCACCTTCACCTGGGCGCTCGCCAGCAGGGGCAGCGCCAAGGCAACAGCGGCGGCAGCCGCGGACAAGCCGTAATGCTTGCGCATGTTTTGTCTCCTGTGTCGGCTCTTTATGGGTCCCGTGCCGGGAGGGGCGAGCCTGGTTAAAGTTATACAGAAAAAAATATTATAGAGTTAAAACAGTATCAAATGATGCCGATCAACTCCGGTAATTCCCGAATGCGCTAGGCGGAGCGAATTTCAGCAAACGCATTCGTTAATGGCGAACTTGTACTCGAAAGACCCGGCACCGTCAGTTGGGGGATTCCCTTCCCTCACCGGCCCGGCAGCGGCCAGACGCGCTCGACGCGCGCCGTGACCCAGGCCGCGACCAGGGCCTTGGCCAGGTCGCCGGGCACGAACACCGCCATGCCCCATGCCGCCTTGGACAGATCCATCCTGGCCACCGCGGCCAGCCACGGGATGCCGCAGGCGTACACCACCGCGATGCCCCCCCAGCACGCAGGCGGCCGCATAGGCTCCGAACTGCGCCGCCAGGCGGCCGGGACGGCGCGCCCAGGCCCGCGCCAGCCAGCCCGTGACCAGCGCGCCCGCCACCAATCCCACGAGAAAGCCGCCGGTGGGGCCGAAGAACGCGCCCAGCCCGCCCCGCCCGCCCGGCAGCACCGGCAGGCCCACGGCCGCCAGCGCCAGATACAGCAGGCAGGCCAGCGCGCCGCGCACAGGCCCGAGCATGGCGCCGGCCAGCATCGCGCCCAGGGTCTGCAGGGTGACGGGCACCGGGATAGCCGGCAACGGAATGGGCGGAATCAGACTGAGCACGACGATCAGCGCCGCGAAAAGCGCGACCAGCACGGTGTTGTTGGATTTCACGGGACTCTCCCCTGGGTGGTGGAACAACGGGGCGCGCGGCTCAGGGGCTGCGCGCGTCGATGGCCTCGGACACTTCCTGGGCGCGCTTGAGCGTCAACACCAGCAGCGGCACCAGCAGCGCCAGCGGGTTGGCCGCCAGCCCGCGCGCCGCCTGCGCTTCGCGGATGTCCTGGAAGTTGCGCCAGATCTCGGGCACGAAGCGCACCGCCAGCGCCAGCGCCAGGGCCGTCTTGCCGGCGTCGAGCAGGCCCAGTCGCTCCAAGGGCGCCAGCAGCCGCTCGCATACGCCGATGAGGTCCGAGGTGCGCGTGGACAGCGTCACCGCCAGCGCCAGGGCGACCAGCGCCGCCACGCGCAGCAGCACGGCCAGCGCGGCCCGCGCATCCTGCACGGCCCAGGTGAAGGCCGCCAGCGCCGCCAGCACCATGGCCAGGGGCCGCACATGGCGCCAGGCCGTCGCGGCCGTCACGCCCGTGGCCGCCGCGAGCACGGCCGCCACCGCGAAGGCCGCGGCCAGCAGACGCGGATCGTCCACCCGGAAAAGCGCCGCGCCCGCCGCCGCCAGGACCAACAGCTTGAGCCAGGCCGGCAGCCGGTGCAGCGCCGAGTCGCCGGTCAGGTAGAGGGGCTCCATCATGAGCAATGCTCCCGGTACCAGCGCAGCGCGGCGCCCGGGCGGTCGTCGGCCGCGACCAGGCCGTCGCGCACCACGACCACGCGGTCGAAATCCTCCAGCAGCTCCAGGTCGTGGCTGACCACCAGGGCATCGTGCGGCAGGCCGGCGATGGCGTCGCGCACGCGGTTGCGGTTGCGCAAGTCCAGTTGCGTGGTGGGCTCGTCGAACACGACCAGCGCGGGCTCCATGACGAGCACGGCGGCCAGGGCCACGAGCTGGCGCTCGCCGCCCGACAGGCTGTGGCTGGCGCGGTCGGCCAGGTGCGCCACGCCNCCCCTGGCCCTGGTTGCCGACGGTGCGGACACCCATCATCTATATCCGCTGGATCTGGACCGGGGTTTCGGTTCCCTGGACCGCATCAAGAGCAGCATACGGACATGGTGGTCGCAAGGCCAGCAGTCGTATCAATTGCACGGCGCGCGGCGAGCCGATGCGGCGGGCCAGCTCGGTATAGGTAATGGTCGAGCCCGGCGGGATGTCGCGCAGCGCCTGCCATACCTTGCGCTGGAACGCCGTGCCGCGCACGTCCAGGGGCAGGTCCAGCCCCACGGACGGATCTTCCACGAAGCCCACCACGGCGGCCACCCAGCGTTCGAATTCCGGATCGCCGCCGATCAGGCGGGCGGCCCGGAAACGGTCTTGCAGTCCGCGAAAAAGTCATCGACGAGCGCCTGCAGGTGCTCTTCGGCCAGCTCGAGCAGGCCGGCCTGCCCGCAGGCAGCGCCCGCGCCCAGCGGGTGTTTGCCTGATGGGCAAGGCCGCTGGAGGATCCGGCGCCGGGGAGAGCCCGGCGCAGGCGGCCGCGCGCCTGCGCGCCGATATCGAGCAGCACAACGTCCGCTACTACGTCTACGACGAGCCGTCGATTTCCGATGCCGAGTACGACGAGCTGATGCGGCAGCTCCAGGCCCTGGAAGCCGAGCACCCCGAACTGGTCACTCCCGAGTCGCCCACCCAGCGGGTGGGCGCCGCCCCGCTGCCGGCCTTCGGCAGCGTGCGCCACGCGGTGCCGATGCTGTCGCTGGGCAACGCGTTCGCCGACGAGGACGTGCTCGATTTCGACCGCCGCGTCACCGACACGCTGCGCAAGGCCGGCATGCTGGGCCCGGCGCAGGAGGCGGACTACTTCTGCGAACTCAAGCTCGACGGCCTGGCCATCAGCGTGCGCTACGAAGACGGCCTGCTGGTGCAGGCCGCCACGCGCGGCGACGGCCAGACCGGCGAGGACGTCACCGCCAACATCCGCACCATCAAGGCCATTCCGCTGCGCCTGAAAGGCAAGGCGCCCCGCGTGCTGGAAGTGCGTGGCGAAGTGCTCATGAACCGCGCCGATTTCGAGCGCCTGAACCAGGCCCAGGCCCGGCGCGGCGAAAAAGTCTTCGTGAACCCCCGCAACGCCGCGGCGGGCAGCCTGCGCCAGCTCGATCCGCGCATCACCGCCCAGCGGCCCCTGCGCTTCTTCGCCTACGGCTGGGGCGAAGTGCACGGCCTGCCGGGCGCGCAGCAGGGCCTGTTCGACGAGGCCACGGCCGGCGCGGCCGAAACGTCCACGCTGCCCGAGAAATCGCACGGCGCCATGCTCCAGTGGCTGGCGTCGCTGGGCGTGCCCGTGAATGTGCGCCATAACCATCGCTGCAAGGGCGCGCAAGGTCTGCTGGATTACTACGCCAAGGTGGGCGGCCTGCGCGCCGGCTTGCCCTACGATATCGACGGCGTGGTCTACAAGGTGGATTCGCTGCCCGCGCAGCGCGTGCTGGGCTTCGTGGCCCGCGCGCCGCGCTTCGCGCTGGCGCACAAGTTTCCGGCCGAGGAGGCCACCACGACGCTGCTCGACATCGAAGTGCAGGTGGGACGCACCGGCGCCATCACGCCCGTCGCCCGCCTCAAGCCCGTATTCGTGGGCGGCGTCACCGTCACCAACGCCACGCTGCACAACGAAGACGAGATCCGCCGCAAGGACGTGCGCATCGGCGACACCGTCGTCGTGCGCCGGGCGGGCGACGTGATCCCCGAAGTGGTGAGCGCGGTGCTCGAAAAGCGCCCGGCCGACGCCCGCGAATTCGTCATGCCCAAGACCTGTCCGGTATGCGGCTCGGCCATCGAGCGCCCCGAGGACGAGTCCATCGCCCGCTGCACCGGCGGCCTGTTCTGCGCCGCGCAGCGCAAGCAGACCCTGTGGCACGCGGCCAGCCGCAAGGCGCTGGACATCGAGGGCCTGGGCGAGAAGCTCGTGGACCAGCTCGTGGATGCCGGCAGGGTCAAGTCGCTGGCCGACCTCTTCAGCTTGCGGCCGCTGGAGCTCGTGGGGCTGGACCGCATGGGCCAGAAGTCGGCCGACAACCTCATCGCCGCCATCGACAAGGCGCGCTCGCCCACGCTGGGCCGCCTGCTGTTCGCGCTGGGCATCCGCCATGTGGGCGAAACCACTGCGCGCGACGTGGCGCGCCATTTCGGCAGCATCGAAGCCATCATGGACGCCGACGAAGACGCGCTGTCCGCCGTGCCCGACGTGGGGCCGGTGGTGGCGGGGTCCATCCGCCGCTTCTTCGCCGAGCCGCACAACCGCGACATCATCGAACAGCTCAAGGCGCGCGGCGTGCACGCCGTGGCCGAGCCCGCGCCGCAGGACACCACCCTGGCTGGCAAGACCTTCGTCCTCACCGGCACGCTGCCCAACTGGACCCGCGAAGAGGCCGCCATGCGCATCCAGGCCGCCGGCGGCAAGGTCAGCGGCTCCGTCTCCCGCAAGACCGCCTACGTGGTGGCCGGCGAGGACGCCGGCAGCAAGCTCGCCAAGGCCCAGGAACTGGGTGTGGCCATCCTGGACGAGGACGGCCTCAAGGCGCTGCTCGGCGCGTAGCGCCGCGACGGCCGCGCCCCGCAACCGCGGCGCGGTCCGGCCGGCGCTGGCCACGGCCACTCACCGCTGACCCGCGCCATGCGACGGCGCACCCGACGAAGACGCAAAAAAAAACTGCCCGCAGACGCGGGCAGTGCTCGTAACGCGCGGACCTTGCGGCCCACGCCGATCGTTACTGGATCTTGGCCTTCTCGCGCAGGTCTTTCTGGTAGTTGGCCAGGGTCTGCTGGCGCAGCATTTCCTCGATCTGCGGGCGCACCTGGTCCAGGGGCGGGAACTGCACCGGACGGGTGTCCTCGACCTTGATGATGTGCCAGCCGAACTGGGTCTGGACCGGCTTGTCGACCAGTTCGCCCTTCTTCAGCTGCGTGACGGCCTGGGCGAAAGGCTGCACGTAGTTGGTGGGAGGCGCCCAGCCCAGGTCGCCGCCTTTCTCGGCGCTGCCGGGATCCTTGGAGTTCTTCTTGGCCAGGTCTTCGAACTTGCCCTTGCCGTTCTTCAACTGGGCCAGCAGGTCGTTGGCGGTTTTCTCGTCTTCGACCAGGATGTGGCTGACCTTGTATTCCATCTTGCCGGCCTGCTCTTTCTTGATCTTGTCGTATTCGGCCGTGACCTGGGCGTCGGTGACCGGATGCTTGGCGAGGTGGTCGGCCATGAGGGCGCGCACCAGGATGCCCTGGCGGGCCAGCTCGATTTCGGTCTGCACGTCGGCCTGCTTGGCGATGCCTTCTTTCTCGGCGGCCTGCACGAAGATCTGGCGGTTGATCATCTCCTGCTTGACCTGGTCGCGCAGTTGCGGCGAATCGGTGGCGCCCTGGCTCACCAGCAGCTTGACGAATTGATCCAGGCTCTTTTGCGAAATGGCCTTGCCATTGACGGTGGCCACGTTTTGGGCAAAGGCGGGCACTGCAACGGCGCAGGCCGCGGCCAGCATGACGATGCGTTTCATGTAAATCCTTTATTACCTTCTATTGGGGAGCCTGTGCGTCTAGCGCAAGCGCGTGGATCGGATAGGGGATCAAATCTTGCAAATGATGATACACCAGCCTATGTCGCGCTACCGGCGCCAGGCCGGCGAAACAGGCGGCGACGATGCGGACGCGATAATGGCCGGCGCCGTTTTTACTGCCTTCGTGGCCGGCGTGCAAATGGGAGTCGTCGAGGATTTCCAGGCTAAGCGGCTCCAGGACGGCGAGTCGCTCGCGGATCAGGGCGATGCGGTCGGGATCGGGCATGGCGGATGCGGGGGCGGATGCGAGGGCGGATGCGAGGGCGGATGCGGGGCCGGCCGAGGCCGGCGCCGCCGGGTCAGGAGCGGGACGGCGGGTTGCCGGAAGAGCTTTCGTCGGCCTGGATGTGCTTGCCGAGCCAGAACGACTGGACGATGACGAACGCCACCAGCAGCCCCATGAGGCCGAAAGCCTTGAAGCTCACCCATTGCGACTCGGTGAAGTGGCCCGAGAACGCCACGTACAGGTTCAGCGCGCCGGCCAGCAGGAAGAAGGCCGCCCACATGAGGTTGAGGCGGTCCCAGGCGGCGTCGGCCATCTGGATCTGTTTTTCCATGAGGCGGCGGATGGGGTTGCGCCCCAGCAGCCGGCCTCCCAGCAGCGCGCCGCCGAAGAGCCAGTACAGCACGGTGGGCTTCCATTTGATGAAGACGTCGCTGTGCAGCCAGATGGTGGCCCCGCCGAAGACCAGGATGATGGCCAGGTTGATCCAGTGCATGGGCTCGATGGCCTTGCCCGTCAGCCTGAGCCAGACGATCTGGGCCACGGCCGCCGCCATCGCCACGCCGGTGGCCACGAAAATGTCGGTGTACCGGTAGGCGATGAAGAAGAGCAGGAGGGGAAACAGGTCGAACAGGAACTTCTTCATTCGTCGAGGGGCTCGAATTTCAGCGAAAGGGAGTTGATGCAGTAGCGCAGGCCGGTGGGCTCGGGGCCGTCGGGGAACACGTGGCCGAGGTGGGCGTCGCAGATGTTGCACAGCACCTCGGTGCGCACCATGCCGTGGCTGGTGTCGCGCTCTTCGCGCACCCGCTCGGGGTCCAGCGGCTCGAAATAGCTGGGCCAGCCACAGCCCGCGTCGAACTTGGTGTCCGAGGCGAAGAGCGGAGTGCCACAGCCCACGCAGCGGTAGATGCCGTGCTGGAAGGTATTCCAGTAACGTCCGGTGAAGGCGCGTTCCGTACCTTTCTGGCGGGCGACGGCGTATTCTTCGGGGGACAGTTGGGCGCGCCATTCGGCGTCGGATTTGCGTACTTTTTCCATGACAGTGCTTGGAGTCTGTTGGCCCGGAATGGTTCGGGCATAATCCCGCCCCATGTTAATCGAGTTTGACCAGGCGGTCGTGTCCGCCGCCCAGGCCCAGGTGCTGCGGGGGGTGAACCTGCGGCTCACCGAGAGGCGCATCGGCGTGGTCGGGCCCAACGGCGCCGGCAAGAGTACGCTCGCCCGTCTGGTCAACGGACTGGTGCTGCCCACGGCCGGCGCCGTCCGCGTGGACGGCCTGGACACCCGGGCCGATCTCAAGGCCGTGCGCCAGCGGGTGGGTTTCGTGTTCCAGAATCCCGAAAACCAGATCGTGTTCCCCATCGTGCGCGAGGACATGGCGTTCGGCCTGAAGCGGCTGGAGCCGGACCGCGCGCGGCGCGAGGCGCGCATCCAGGKCSGGCWTCCAGGTCAGCACCGTCGCCATCCAGAACGTGCAGCCGCCCGAGCAGGTGCAGGCGGCGTTCGACGACGCCGTCAAGGCCGGCCAGGACCGCGAGCGCCAGATCAACGAGGGCCAGGCCTACGCCAACC
>NZ_LHSJ01000213.1:0-7333 GCF_001270295.1 Achromobacter sp. DMS1
ACACCCGGGGCCGCGCTGCAGGCGGCGCTGGCGCCGGCGGCATGGAACGCCTGGCTGGCCGCTGCCCGGCAATGGGACGCCGAACAGGCCTCGCGCCCCGATCTGGGGGACAGTTTGGCGGGTTTTTGCACAGAACTCGCCAAGAAACGCTAGAATAGAGAGTTTTCCGAGTTGTCCGTCCGGTTTGCGGCCGGGCCTCGAAATCATGACGCCTGCCGGGATGTGCATGAATCCGAAGACCCGGGGCGAGGCCGCGCAGGCCGCGCCCGGAACGCCGGAGTGTCCGATACGCCAGTCAGAGGCCCTCGGGCCCGAGGCCCGAAAGCGCTGAAGCGCCCGGGCCGCGGCAGCGGACCATGCTAGCGCGGCGAGTGCACCCATCACCCCCGGAGTTTTATCGATGAAAACCGCTCAGGAATTGCGAGTCGGCAACGTGGCCATGGTCGGCAAGGATCCGCTGGTCGTCCAGAAGGCCGAATACAACAAGTCGGGCCGCAACGCCGCTGTTGTGAAACTGAAGTTCAAGAACCTGCTGACGGGCGCCGCCAGCGAATCGGTCTACAAGGCCGACGAAAAGTTCGAAGTCGTGCAGCTCGACCGCAAGGAATGCACGTACTCGTACTTCGCCGACCCGATGTACGTCTTCATGGACGAAGAGTACAACCAGTACGAAATCGAAGCCGAAAGCATGGGCGATGCGCTGAACTACCTGGAAGAAGCCATGCCCGTGGAAGTGGTGTTCTACGACGGCCGCGCCATCTCGGTGGAACTGCCCACCGTCATCGTGCGCGAAATCACCTACACCGAGCCGGCCGTGCGCGGCGACACCTCGGGCAAGGTGCTCAAGCCGGCCAAGATCAACACCGGCTACGAACTGAACGTGCCGCTGTTCTGCGAAATCGGCGACAAGATCGAAATCGACACCCGCACGAACGAGTACCGCAGCCGCGTCAACTGATGCGCTGACCCGGTCCGCGACATGCGAAACGCCAGCCCTCGGGCTGCGTTTTTCATTGCACGGAAGCGGGCGGCGGCTATTGCAGCCGGTCGTCGTCGAAGAAGTCGGGCAGCGCCAGGACGTCGATGCCCTCTTCGGCCAGCGCTTCGCGCTCTTCGCGCGTGGCCGTGCCGCGTATGGGGCGGTCGTCGGCGTCGCCCTCGTGGATGCGCCGGGCTTCTTCGGCGAAGCGTGCGCCCACGTTCTCTGTGTTGCGCAGCAGCGCCCGCACCTGGCGCATGACGCCGCCTGC
This sequence comes from Achromobacter sp. DMS1, assembly GCF_001270295.1. NCBI lineage: Bacteria > Pseudomonadati > Pseudomonadota > Betaproteobacteria > Burkholderiales > Alcaligenaceae > Achromobacter > Achromobacter sp. DMS1. Next base: position 1,251 of record NZ_LHSJ01000213.1, read on the forward strand.
AAGGCGGCCATTTTTTCGGCCTCGGTCGCCTGGGCGGGCACGGCCGGGCCCTGGGCGGGCGTTTCCGCATGCAAATGGGACACGTTCAGGCGCGGGGCCGAAAGCCGCTTGGTAATGGAAGCCGACGCACAGACGGGACACGTGACGAGGCCACGCGCCTGCTGCGCGTCGTAGTCTTCGTGCGAACCGAACCAGCCCTCGAAAACGTGGCCGTGGTCGCATTGGAGGTCGAAAACTTTGAGTGCCATGTCTTGATTATGGGGGAGAATGCCAAGAATACAAGGACCGCAAGTCCGCGGCCCCGCCCCGGGCATCCTCCCCCTGCCGCGGGGAAGGTCTAGCGGCCCGCCCGCCTGCCGGCGGCCCTGCTCCACGCGCGCCTGCTGGGCGCGCAGGGCGTCGATCTGGCGCTGCAGGGCCCGCAGCTGCTCGCGCGCGTCTTTCTGCTGCTCGGCCAGGGCGCTGGCGTCCTTGCGGGCCTGTTCCTGGCGGGCGGCCACCTGGGCTTCCTGCTCCAGGCGCAGGCTGCGGTCGGCCTGGAGCGTCTGCAGTTCGGCGGTGCGCGCGGCGAGCTGCTTCTCGGCATGGGCGTACTCCGCCTGCAGCTTGATGCGGCGGATGTCGACTTCGGCCAGCTCGGCGGACCGCGCCGCGAAGGCGCGGTAGGCGGATTCGGCCTGCTGCTCGGACTTGGTCTTGAGCACACGCCAGAAGTCTTTCTGTTGGAAAAGCGCCACGTAGTAGGCCAGATCATCGGGCTTGAACAGCAGGCTCGCGCCATAGACGCCGTTATAGGTCGTGCGCAGTTCGGACACCTGGTGGCGCTGGATGAGATCCTGAAGCTCGGCCACGGTGGTGGACGGCCGGGACGCCGGCGGCGGCGCGGGCGGCGTCACCGGCGCGGCGGCCGCCTTGTCTTCGACCTGCTGAACGACGGGCCGGTCGGCTTCCTGCTGGGCGCTGGGCGCAAGCGGCCAGCCCGGACAGCGCGCGCCCCAGCGCGGCGGCGCGCGCCGAAGCGCGCAGGTATCGGATGCTCATGCTTTCCCCAGAAAAAATTTTCGCAGAACTATAGCAATATATGGACGCCCCGGCGCATGCGACGGGGCCGGTTCAGAACGCCGCATCTTCGGTTTCGGCCTGGCCTTCGCCCAGGCGCAGTTTGCGCATTTTTTCCCACAACACCTTGCGGCTGATGCCCAGCGCGCTGGCGGTGTCCTGGCGGCGCCATTCATTGGCCTGCAGCGCCGCCAGCACGCGCTCGCGCTCGGCGCGCTCGGCCTCGGTCAAGGCGGGCGGCGGCGTCAGCGGGCCAAGCCGCTCGAATATCCTGCCGATGCGATCGGCGTCCCAGCCCCCCAACTGGCGCTGGATCACGGCTACCCGCTCCGCCACGTTGGAAAGCTCGCGCACGTTGCCGTCATAGCGGGTGGCGGCCACCCGCCGCAGCAGCCATTGCGGCGGATCGTCGCGCACGCCCAGCCGGTCGAGCAGCGCGCGGAAGATTAGCGCCTTCTCCTCGCCGCCGCGCTCCTCCAGGCTGGGAATGCGCAGTTCGATGACGGCCAGCCGGTAGTACAGGTCGGCCCGGAAATCGCCGCGCGCCACGAGCGTGCGCAGGTCCTTGTTGGTCGCGCCACCAGGCGGAAATCCACGGGCACCTCGGCGGCCGAGCCCAGGCGGGTGACCACGCCCTGCTCCAGCACCCGCAACAGCTTGACCTGCTGGTAGGCGGGCAGATCGCCGATCTCGTCCAGGAACAGCGTGCCCCCGCTGGCCTGCTCGAAATAGCCCTTGTGAGCCCCGACCGCGCCGGTGAACGCGCCCTTGGCGTGGCCGAAGAAATGCGCCTCGAACAGCCCCTCGGGAATGGCGCCGCAGTTCACGGCCACGAACGGGCCGCCGGCCCAGTCTGCGCGCTCGTGCAACAGGCGCGCCACGCGTTCCTTGCCCACGCCCGTTTCGCCATGAACGAGCACGCTGCTGCGGCAATTGGCGTACATGTCGACCTCGGCGAGCAAGGCCCGCATGGGCGCCGACTCCGCCACCAGGGGCTGGTTGCGCCGCGGCTGCGCGCGCTCGAATCTTTCCAGTTCGCCCAGCAGCTCGAACAGCAGCTTGCGCAGTTCGGCCGCCGTGAATGCCGGCGGCAGGATATGCGAATACGCGGGCGGGAAATAGCGCGGATCGCGCCCGCGCGCCTCGGCCGCCACCCAGATCACAGGCAGCGCCTGCGCCGACAGCCAGTCGTAGCCGCTGAAGCGCTGGTCGCCCATGACCGATACGGACACCAGCGCCACCGCGGGCCGTCCCGGATCCGGCGCGGCGGCGGGAAGGCGGTGCCCGCGTCGGCGCGCCATCAGCGTGGCGTCCAGGCCGGCCAGGCAGCGCTCGGCGCGGGCGGCGATATCGGTAGCCCCTTCCCATACGTACACGTCGAACGCGTCGTGGGAGAATTTCTGGGTCATGTCACGCGCCCCCTCCGCGCGGAGTCTTTGCTTGCGTCATCAATACACCAGCCTCGGCCGGCCGCAGTCCACCGACAGCAGCGCGACATCGGTCTGGGCCACGTTCAGCCCGAGCGAATCCAGCACCTGCGCGAGCGCGCCCGACAGCGCGTCCAGCAGCGGGGTCAGCAGCGCGATCGCCACCGACACCACGCCCCCCACCTGTCCGGAGCCGTTCAGCACATAGGTGGACACCGCGCTCACCCGGCATTCGCGGATGGCGCCCGGCGCCACGAGCAGGCTGCACCCCAGGTCGCATGAGCGGCGCCAGCAGCACCGTGTTGAGCACATTGCCGACCACCTGCAGCGTGCCGCCCAGCACGCCGGCCAGGCCGCCGGCGACGATGCGCTGGCCGATCGCATCGAGCTGGCCCTGCGACCATTGGATATCGTTGACGATGGCTGAAACGGACCTGCCCGGATTCGAGCCTCCCCCGCCGACCAGGTTGCGCGCCAGCGCATCGCGCTGCGCGCCGGTCATGGGAGCGCCGGTCTGCGTGATGTCGCCCAGCAGGCCCACGACCAGCGTGTCCGCAAGGCCCGAGGCCAGGCCCGCCAGATCGATGGCGCTGGCGTTGACGTCGCCGTGGACGGCGAAGCCGGCGGCGCCGACAGCGTGACGGGCACCGGCGCGGCGGAAGGAAACACCTCCAGCGTCACCTTGCTCGCGACCGGCATGCCCAGCACATTGAGCACGCGGTAGCGGTCGATGGCGCCGAAGCCGGCCTGCTGGCAGGCGTTGGAGGCGCTCAGAAAGCCGGCGGCCGACGCATTGCTGGACGAGGCCATGCCGGGAAAACGTCCCACGCACACGTTGGCCAGCGAGGCGGTCACGTCGATCGTGGCCTGGAGCGGCGCGGCGCAAAGCCCCGTCAGCGTGCCCGCCGACTGCGCCACGTCGATGACGATGGGCAGGTCGAGCTGCATGTTCGCCGTGGACGACAGCAGCCGTCCCACCAGCGGAATGTCCGAGGTATTCACGCGCAAATACACCCGCAGCCGGCGCAGACGGCCCGCGCGCCCACGCCACCCACGGCCAGCGCGGGCGGCTCCACCACGCGCGCCTGCGCCTGCAGGCCCAGCAGCGGCACATTCAGGCCCAGGTCGATCAGGTTGTCGCCGTTGGCCAGCACCAGGGCCGTCTCGATGACGTTGCGCGCATTCACGCGCGCCCGCAGCCCGGCCGCGGCATCGCCGCCGGAGAGGTCCAGGCCCAGCACGCCGCCGTCGCCGAACAGCCGGATGGGCCGGGTGAGCCCCGGAATCCGCAGCAGCTCGTCACGGCGCCGCGCAGCAGCCCCCGCCCCCGCCGTGGCCCGTGTCGCCGCCCTTGTCTATCGCCGTGACCGTGGCCTGCAGCAGCGTGCCCAGGCTCAGGTTGTTCACCGCGGCAAGCTGCTCGGGCGTGCCCACGCCGCTGGCGACCGACAGCGGCAGGCCCAGCGCCTGCAGCAATCCCGAAGGCGTGATGTCGGCGCTGGCCGCGCCCGCCGCGTCCAGCACGTCGAGGCTGCGCGGGCGTGGCCCCCGCCGTGGCAAGCAGTTGGGACAGCAGCCCGCCCTTCTCCAGCCGCAGCAGGCGCGAACCCACCGTGAACGCCGCGACGGGAGCGCTGAGCCGTGGCGACGGCGGCCACCGACACGCGCGTGCCGTCGCCGAGCGCGCCGAAGAAGCTGGGCACGACATCGGCCAGCGTCCGGGCCACGACGACGCGCATGGCATTGGGCGGCTGGCCGTCGGCGGCGTCGAGCAGGTGCATGGCCGAAGCGTCCGCGCGCGCTGGGATCCCAGACCTTGCATTGCACAGTAACGTCGTCCGCGGTGAAGGTATCGAACAGCGCGGGCAGGTTCGCCAGCGCGGCCCGGCGGCCGGCCTCGGCGGCGCGCGCGCAATCGCCGGCCTGGCCCATGCCCAGCACCTGCACGGCCGACAACGCGGCCAGGTCCGCCGCCTTCTGCATCTCGCGCCGCATGTAGAACGCATAGCCGAGCTGCGTGACAGCCAGCAGCAACAACCCCACGATCACCGCGAAGACCATGGCAATGGTGATGCCGCCGCGCTGGCGGCTGGCCCTGCGCGGTGCGGTTGCGGCGCGGGTTCTCATGCGACATTCCTTTCCGGGCTGGCACGTCCTAATTGGTATTGCGGGTGTCCACGCGCTTCTGGAACCATTCCGGCACGGGATGGGTGAAGCTCGCCAGATACCGGTCCCAGGCGGCGGTGGCGCAGAAAAGCGGATAGACAAAACCGGGCAGCGGAGCAGGCATGGACGGCATGCGCGGATCGCGGAAGCGAAGCGCAAGAGTGTAAGCGCTGCCGGCGGGCGATAATGCCCGGGCGTCCGGCAGGCCCTGCCCGGAACCCGCGGTCGACAAGCCCTGGGACGGGAAGGAGTGAAGACAATTGCGTGGTTGATGCTGGCGGCCGCGGCGCTGCCCTGGGTGGCGGCTATCCTGGCCAAGGCGGGCGGCAAAGGGTTCGACAACAACGATCCGCGTCCGTGGCTGGCGCGGCAGGAAGGATGGCGCGCTCGCGCGACGCGGCGCAGGCCAATACGTTCGAAGCCCTGCCTTTCTTCTTCGGCGCGGTGCTGTTCGCCCTGTATACCCAGGCGCCGGCGCGCGCGTGGCCACGCTGATGGCGTGCTGCTGGGCATGCGCCTGGGCTATCTGGCGCTGTACCTGGCGGGGTGGGGGGCCTGCGGTCGCTCGCCTGGGCGGCGAGCGGGTGGTTTCGTGATCGCGATCCTGTTCGCCGGCGCGTAGGGCGGGAGGCCGCGCGCGGCGCGGTGCGCATCAGCGCCATTCGAACACGGCGCGGGCGGTGCCCGATTTGGCGACCGACACCTCGCGCTCCTGGGCCTTGCCCTCGTAGGTGGCCGTGATCTTGTAGCGGCCCTCGGGCAGCTTCACCAGCATGTAGGGGCCTTCGGCGGTGGCGTCCAGCACCGGCTGGCCGTGGGTGTTCTTGATGGACACCGACACGTTGGCGACATAGTCGGCATTGCCGTCGATCCGGGCCGCGAAAGTGAGCGCCAGCGGATAGTCCTTGGCCGCGGCCTTGAACGATTCGGATTCGTCCAGGCCGATGCCGCCGCTCACGTACTGCACCGAGCCCTGGGTCTTGAGGGGAGGCAGCGCCGCTTGCGCGGCGCCGAGCCAACCGGCCAGCGCGATGGTGCCCACGGCCATGGCGGCCGCCATGGCGCTGCGTTCGATTCGTTTGTTCATGCGGTTTCTCCTTGGTATGGCGCGGCCTCGGGAAGCCGCGCCGTCTTGCGGATGAAGAGACAGGATTTCGACTGCGCCGCCGGCCCGGAGTTCACCGGCCGTCCGCCCCGGGCCGCCACGCAAAGCGCAGGTCGGTTTCGCCGGATTGCGTGCCGTCGGGCGCATAGCGCTTCTCGAACAGTTGCGCGCGCCCGTCGGCGTGCAGCGACAGCACGGTGGAACTGCGCGTGCCGTACAGGGGGCTCACGATGAAGGGGCTGCTCAGCAGGCGCTTGCGCTCGAGCGGCAGGCCGGTGGCCGGCAGTTCGTCGTCGGCCGCGGGGGTCGCGGTCGACGCGCGGCGA
>NZ_LHSJ01000214.1:0-7323 GCF_001270295.1 Achromobacter sp. DMS1
GCGAGGCCGGATCCGGACCGCGCGCGCCGGTCCGGCGGCTGCGCAGGATGCGGTCGAAGCCCAGGTTGTCCAGGAACACCGCGCGCACGAAGCCGGCCAGGATCTCGCCCAGCATGATGATGGCGATCAGCGTGAGCAGGATGGCCGCGACGAAATCGTAGTCGAAGCGCTGGAAGGCCGAGAACAGCGTGCCGCCCACGCCGCCCGCGCCCACGATGCCCACCATGGTGGAATTGCGCAGGTTGGAATCGAACTGGTAGGTGGCAAAGCCCACGAAGCGCGCGAACACCTGCGGCAGCACGCCGAACAGGACCACGTTGGCAAAGGAGGCGCCCGTGGCGCGCACGGCCTCGACCTGCTTGAGCGAGATTTCCTCGATGGCCTCGGTGAAAAGCTTGCCGATGAAGCCCACCGAGGCCACCATCAGCGCCAGGATGCCGGCCAGCGCGCCGAAGCCCACCGCCTTCACGAACAGAATGGCCACGATCACCGGATGCAGCGCCCGGCACAGCGCCACCAGCGCGCGGGCCGGCCAGGAGATCCACGCCGGCATCAGGTTGCGCGCGCCCAGCATGCCGATAGGCAGCGAGAGCAGGATGCCGAGCAGCGAGGCCAGCACGGCGATCTCCAGGCTCTCGCCTATGCCTTTCCAGAGCGTGTCGGGTTTCTCGAAATTGGGCGGAAACATGCGCGACAGAAAGGTCGCCGCATGACCGATGCCCGAATGAAAGCGCGCCCAGCTGAAATCGAGCTGCGCCGCCGCGTAGACGGCGTAGATGACCACCAGCGCCAAGCCCGCCTTCAGCATGCCGATAGGCAGCGAGAGCAGGATGCCGAGCAGCGAGGCCAGCACGGCGATCTCCAGGCTCTCGCCTATGCCTTTCCAGAGCGTGTCGGGTTTCTCGAAATTGGGCGGAAACATGCGCGACAGAAAGGTCGCCGCATGACCGATGCCCGAATGAAAGCGCGCCCAGCTGAAATCGAGCTGCGCCGCCGCGTAGACGGCGTAGATGACCACCAGCGCCAAGCCCGCCTTCACGCGGCCCGGCATGGCAAAGGGGCGGTATCCGCCGGGAACGGTCATTCCAGCCACGACTCGCCTCCGTAGATGGTCTTGAGCATGGCCGGGTCCAGCCCGTGGCCGTCGCCGTCGTACACCACGTGCCCGCCCGACATGCCGATGATGCGGGTGGCGTAGCGGCGCGCCAGCTCCACGTCGTGGATGTTCACGATGACGGGAATGCCGCTGGCGCTGCCCTGCGCGGCCAGCAGCTCCATGATTTCGACCGAGGTCTTGGGGTCGAGCGAGGACGTGGGCTCGTCGGCCAGCAGCAGCTGGGGGCGCTGCATCAGCGCCCGCGCGATGGCCACGCGCTGGCGCTGCCCGCCCGAGAGCGCGTCGGCGCGCTGGTCGGCGAAGCCCTCCAGACCCACGATTTCCAGGAGCCGGAAGGCGTGGGCGATGTCCTCGGGTTCGAACTTGCGCATCCACGCCTTGAAGGCGGAGGTGTAGCCCAGGCGGCCCGTCAGCAGGTTCTCCATGACGGTCAGGCGCTCGACCAGGTTGTATTCCTGGAACACCATGCCGATGCGGCGGCGCCCGCCGCAGGGCCGTCCCGCGCACCCGCGCCAGGTCCACCGCGCCTTCCGGAGACTCCAGCACGATCTCGCCCCGGGTGGCTCGATGAGCCGGTTAATGCAGCGCAACAGCGTGCTTTTGCCGGTGCCCGACGGCCCGATGATGGCCGTCAGGCCCTGGCCGGCGACCTGCAGGTCTATGCCATTGAGCACCGGCCGGCCGGCCCGGTATTCCTTCACCAGGCCGGAAATGCGCAGAGACGTCGTCATGCTTACTGCTTACCCTTGTTCTTGGCGGTTTCGCGGTCATAGGCCGCGCGGTTGAAGCTCTCGCCGCCGGACTCGGCCACTTCGCGCACGATGGCCCAGTCTTTCTGGTAGGTCACCGGGTAGAAGCGGTCCGCCCCGTCGAAGGCTTTTTTCATCTCGTCCGGGAAGCGGTAGTCGTAGAAGCACTTGAGCATTTGGTCGCGGAACTTCGGCTCCAGGTCGTGCGCGTACGAGAACGAGGAAGTGGGGAATTTCTCGCTCGTGTAGATGATGCGGAAATCCGATTCCTTGATCTGGCCGCGCTCGGCCATGCGCTTGAATACGTCGGAGGCCACCGCGGCGGCGTCGTAGTCGCCGGAATTCACGCCCATGACCGACTGGTCGTGCTTGCCCGAGAAGATGACCTTGTAGTCTTTGTCGGGCGTGAGGCCTTCCTTCGGAAACAGCGCCACCGGCGCCATGTGTCCGGAGTTGGAGGAGGGCGAAGTGTGGGCCAGCTTCTTGCCCTTCAGGTCGGTCAGTTTCTGGTACGGGCTGTCTTTCTTGACGATGACGATCAGGTTGTAGCCCTGGAACCCGTCGGCATAGCCCTTCACCGCGAACGGCACCGCGCCGGCGATGTTCACCGCGAACGCGGTGGGGCCGGTGGAAAAGCCGCCCACGTGCAGGCGGCCGGAGCGCATGGCTTCGATTTCGGCGGCGTTGCTCTGCACCTGGTAGAACACCACGCGCTTGCCGGTGCACTCGGACAGGTATTTGGTGAAGGGCTTGAAAATATCTTCATATACCGCCGGGTCTTCGACCGGCGTGTAGGTGAACACCAGCGTGGACGGCGTCTTGAGCTTGGCCGGGTCGGTCGGCGTGTCGGCGACCAAGTCCTTGTTGGCGTCGCAGAAGTTCTGGTCCAGGTCGCCCCGGTTGGGGCAGGTGTCGGCCGCATGGGCCGGTGCGGCGCCAACGGCGAGCGCGGCCAGGACGGCCGCCGGCAACAGACGCAGGGCGGGCATGGTGTGTCTCCTCTTTGTGTATGAATCTGACGGGTCGTCAACGTGTCGTCAAATTCAAACACACAAGAACGCAAGGCACACTCGGGAAAGTCCCTGCTTTTTCTTTTCGACTTTCTTTGATTGTTTGCGTTGGATGTTCGTTTTTGCGCGTTTTGAGCGATTCAGCCCCGGTATCCCAGCTTGCGCGAGATTTCCTGCGCGCAGGCCAGCAGGGGCCGCGCGATGGTGCCGTCCCAGGCCACGTCGAACAGGCCCGTGGGGCCCAGCGCGGTGAGCGCCAGCACGATGGCGCCGGTATTGTCGAACACCGGCACGGAGAGCGCGTCCACGCCCGGCAGCGGATTGCCCAGGGCGCGGGCCATGCCGTGCACGCGGATGTCGGCGAGCTGGGCCTGCAGATGCGCGCCGCTGGCGTGGCGCGGCGGCGTCAGGCTGGCGATCACCGCCGTGTCGCCTTCCTCGCGGGCGATGTAGTGCTCGCTCACCTTGGGCGGCAGCCAGGCGGCGAAAACCAGGCCCGTGGCGGTGTTCAGCATGGACATCACCGTGCCCTTGCGCATGTTCACGTGCACCGGATAGCTGGCCTCGGTCATGTGGATCATGGTGGGGCCGTGCGAGCCCAGCACCGCGATGCCCAGCGTATGGCCGATCTCGGATTGCAGCTTGGCGATCTCGGGCATGGCCACCCGCACCGGGTCCAGCCGCTGCAGGCTGACCAGGCCCATCTGCAGGGCGAAGGGGCCCAGCTCGTACTGGCCGGTGAGCGGATCCTGCTGCACCAGGCCCACGCGGACGAAACTCACCAGATAGGGGTGGGCCTTGGCCGAGGTCATGCCGGCGCCGGCTGCCAGGTCGCGCAGGGTGAGCGGCTTGCCCGCCTCGACCAGGGCGTCCAGCAGCGGCGCGCCGACCTCGATGGACTGGATGCTGCGGCGGCCGTCGTTGGCGGCCGGCTTGGCCGCGGTTCTGGAAACGGTCTTGGCCGCGGTCTTGGATGCAGTGGCCACGCTGCCTCCCCTCAGGCGTCCGTATGGCGGCGGGCGCGCGCTTGCAGCAGGCGCTCGGCCATCTCGACGAAGCCCCCGCCGCCGTGGCGCGCGGCGACGTAGGCGGGGCGTGCGCGAGGCGGTGCAACTGCGACTGGATGTTGGCCACGCCCACCGAAATGGGAAAGTACGCGAACATGGGCTCGTCGTTCGGCGAGTCGCCGATGAAGAGGGTGGTGTCCAGGGCCCGGTCGGTGTCCACCCCGAATTCGCGCTCGAACAGCGTGCGCGTCATGGTGAGCTTGTCGTATTCGCCGAACCAGCCGTTGACGTGGATGGAACTGACCTTGGCCTGGGCGCCCGCCTCCTCGAAGATGCGCACGATGCGGCCGATCTGCGCCTCCGGCAGCGGCGGCACGTCTTCGCAGAAGTCGATGGCCAGGTCGGCCACGCGGTAGTCCTGGTCGCTGGCCACGGCGGCGCCCGGCACCTCGCGCAGCGCGCGGTCGCGGATGGCGTCCAGCTTGCGGCGGCTCAAGGCGCGCGAGGCGGCGTCGGTCCAGTAGTGCGTCTTCATGCGCCGGGCCTGGCGGTCGTAGGCGTAGGTAGGCGTAGTAGAAGGCGCCGTTTTCCCCCACCACCGCGCGCACCGGCCACATGCGCGCGATGTGGTCGCACCAGCCCGCCGGGCGGCCCGTGATCGGCACCACCTGCACGCCGGCCCGGTCCAGCCGCTCCAGGGCGTCGTAGGCCTCGGCCGGCAGGCGGCCGTCGGTGGTCAGGGTGTCGTCGATGTCGGTCAGCACGACGCGGACGGCGGCCGCGACGTCCGTGGGCATGGCCGCGAGGGCTTGCATGGGCGCGTTTTCCTTGTGCAATGGGCGGGAGATCTCCGGGCCGCAGTTTACTCCGGGGCGGCGGCCGGCCGGCATGGCGCGGGGGCCTTGCGGCCCGCGATAGGGAATCCGGCGCCAGGGGCGGTAAAATCCGGGCTTTCCCGCCTGGTTTGCGTGTACGCCATGTCCGTCCAGTTGTCCTCCCTGCCCGGCGCCGCGCCGGAATCCTTCGGCATCGCGTCCGTTGCCGAAATCATTGCCGAGCTGCGCGCCGGCCGCATCGTCATCCTGGTCGACGAAGAAGACCGCGAAAACGAAGGCGACCTGGTCATGGCCGCCGAATTCGTCACGCCCGAGGCCATCAACTTCATGGTCACGCACGGCCGCGGCCTGGTCTGTCTGACCCTCACCGAAGAGCGCTGCCGCCAGCTCGACCTGCCGCTCATGGCGGCCCGCAACGGCACGCGCTACGGCACCAATTTCACGCAGTCGATCGAAGCCGCCGAGGGCGTCGAAACCGGCATCTCGGCCGCCGACCGCGCCCGCACCATCCAGGTGGCGGTGGCGCGCGACGCCAAGCCTTCCGACCTGGTTCAGCCCGGCCACATCTTCCCGGTACGCGCCGTGCCGGGCGGGGTGCTGGTGCGCGCCGGCCACACCGAGGCCGGCTGCGACCTCACCGCCATGGCCGGCCTGACGCCCGCCGCCGTCATCTGCGAAATCCTCAAGCCCGACGGCACCATGGCGCGCCTGCCCGACCTGGTCGAGTTCGCCCGCCAGCACCAGCTCAAGATCGGCACCATCGCCGACCTGATCCAGTACCGCAGCGAGCACGAATCCATCATCAAGCGCATGGGCGAGCGCGCCATGCAGACGGCCTGGGGCGAATTCCGCGCCGTGGCCTACCAGGACACGGCCGCGGGCGCCGTGCACCTGGCCCTTACGCATGGCGACATCTCTCCCGACCGCGAAACCCTGGTGCGCGTGCACGAACCCGCCTCCGTGCTGGACGTGCTGGACACCGGCGCCAGCCCGCACAGCTGGGGCGTGGGCCAGGCGCTGAAAGCCATCTCCGCGGCGCCGGCCGGCGTGCTGGTGCTCATGAACTGCCAGCCTTCGGCCGAGTACCTGGCCGGCCAGATCGCCGGCTGGACGGATCCCAAGGCCGTGGCCAACCCGGGCGGGGGCGACCGCCACGGCCTGCGCACCTACGGCATCGGCGCCCAGATCCTGCGCGACCTCAACGTGGGCCAGATGAGGCTGCTGGCCCGGCCGCGCAAGATGCCCAGCATGGCGGGCTTCGCGCTCACCATTACGGGTTACGATTGCGACCCTCCCGAAACACCACGCAACCAACAGAAGGCCGACACATGAACCCTTACATCCTCACCCCCGACCTGAACGGCGAAGGGCTGCACATCGGCATCGTACGCGCCCGCTTCAACGAAGAAATCGGCCTGGCCGAGCTGGACGCCTGCTTGAAGGAACTGGCCGAGCTGGGCGTGGACGAGCGCGATGTCATGGTCGCCACCGTGCCGGGCGCGCTCGAGCTGGGCGTGGCGCTGTCGCACATGGCCGAGACTTTCGAGTTCGACGCCCTGATCGCGCTGGGCGCCGTGATCCGCGGTGAGACTTATCACTTCGAGGTGGTCAGCAACGAGATGGCCGCCGCGATTACCCGCATCTCCCTGGAAACCGGCATTCCGGTCGCCAACGGCGTGCTCACCGTCGACACCGACGAGCAGGCCCAGGCGCGCGCCGCCGGCAAGGGCCGCGACTGCGCCCAGGTGGCCGTGGAGATGGCCAACCTCGTGGCGGCGCTGGAGCCCGAGGAAGATGACGACGACGAATACGACGAGGACGAAGATTTTGACGACGAAGAAGACGACCAGCGCTGACAGCGCGGCGCAGGCCCGCGCCAACGCCCGCAGCGCCCGCCGCCGTGCGCGCGAATTCGCGCTGCAGGGCGTGTACGCGTGGCTGCTGCGCGGCGGCCAGGGCACGCAGGACGCCGGCGAAATCGACGCCCATCTGCGCGATGCCGAAGATTTCTCCGAAGCCGACGCGCAATGGTTCAAGACCCTGCTGCACGGCGTGCTGCGCGAGGCGCCCGCCCTGCGCGAACGCTTCACGCCCTATGTGGACCGCCCGCTGGCCGAGCTGTCGCCGGTGGAGCACGGCATCCTGCTGATCGGCAGCTACGAGCTGATCCATCACGTCGAGGTGCCGTACAAGGTCGCCATCAACGAGGCGGTGGAGCTGGCCAAGTCGTTCGGCGGCACCGACGGATTCAAGTTCGTGAACGGCGTGCTCGACAAGCTGGCGGCCGACGCGCACGCGCACGAAGTGCAGGCCGCGCCCAGCAGCGCCGCTGACCCGGTCCGCAGCGGCGCGTTTGGGCGCCGCCCGGCCCGCCTTTTTCCACTTTCCTGCCTGGAGTTTCCGTGGCGTCGGAGTTCGAGCTGATCGCGCGCTATTTCAACCGCGCCGCGCCGCAGGGACTGCTCGGCGTGGGCGACGACTGCGCGCTGTTTCCGGCCCCCGCGCGCGAGGAGGTGGCCACCAGCATCGACCTGCTGCTCGAAGGGCGCCATTTCTTTTCCGACGTGGATCCGCGCGCGCTGGGGCACAAGTCGCTGGCGGTCA
>NZ_LHSJ01000215.1:0-7323 GCF_001270295.1 Achromobacter sp. DMS1
GCGTCGCACGCCGCCGACGCGGCGGTGCGCAGCATGCCGAGCGCGCGCGCCTCGATGATGGCGGGGCGCGCCGCTGTCGGCATCGAACAGGGTGTAGAGCGAGCCGCCGCCGCCCGGCACGTGCAGCCAGGTCTTGAAGCCCGCGTATCCGCCCCCGCCCGTCATGAGCGAGCCCAACGCATGCATGGAACTGCCCTGGCCCCAGGTCGCCAGCGCCTTGGGCACATTGCGGGCGCGCTCGCGGCCCTGCTCCAGCAGGATTTCGTGCAGGGCGTCGATGGCGCCCGGCATGTCCAGCGCGTCCACCACGTCGCGCTCGGTCAGATAGAGAATGCCTTCAGACATGGATGCCTCCCGCGGGCGAGGGTTCGTCCGCCACGGCGTTGCGCAAACAGCCCACGCCGGGGATGTCGATTTCCAGCACGTCGCCGGCGCGCAGGAAGCGCGGCGGCTTGCGGCTGGCGCCCACGCCCTCGGGCGTGCCCGTGGCGATGATGTCGCCGGGCGACAGGGGCGTGAATGCGCTCAGGTAGGCGATGAGACGGGCGATGGGAAAAATCAGGTCCGCTACCGAGCCGCGCTGCATGGTTTCGCCGTTGAGCCGCGAAATGACTTCCAGCCGCCGCGGATCGCCCGCCTCGTCGGCGGTGGTGATCCATGGCCCCAGCGCGCCGCTGCGCTCGAAGTTCTTGCCCGGCGTGACCTGCGTGTTGTGTTTCTGGAAGTCCCGCACGGAGTTTTCGGCCATACAGGTGTAGCCGGCCACGTGGGCGGCGGCTTCCCGCTCCGGGATGTGCCGCCCGCCGCGGCCGATCACCACGGCCAGCTCGCCTTCGTAGTCGTAGCGGTCCGAGGCGGCCGGTTTCCAGAGCGGCTCGCCCTGGCCGACGAAACTGTCGGCATAGCGCGGGAACACCGAGGGATGGGCGGGGAGTTCCCTGCCCGCTTCGGCAACGTGACGGCCGTAGTTCAGCCCCACGCAGAGAATCTTGGCGCCCGGGGCCAGGGGCGGCAGCCATTGCAGCCCTTGCGCCGGCACCCGCGCGCCGCCCTGCCGGACCGCCTGTGCGATGCGTTCGGCCCCGGCGGCCAGCGCCGCGCGCAGATCGGGCCAGGCGTGCGTCAGGGACAGCACGCCGTCGTCCTGCACCACGCCCCAGCCGGGCGCGCCCTCATGGACGAAGCTTGCCAGCTTCATGTCGTCTCCTTCCATTTGGCATGCAATGCGTCGCTGCGTTGCATGCATTTCTGGATTTATTCGGCCTCTCACAGGCCGTTTTGGAAATTATTGCATGCAATTTTGATCTATCGCAAGAAGGTAGACAATTTTTTTGTACTCATTGCATGCAATTTTCTGGTTACACTGGCCGCTCCCCCGTTATTGCGCATTCCCACATGGCCGCCCAGATCGACAAAGTGATTTCCGAACTCCGCGACATGGTGCTTTCCGGTGCCTTGCAGCCCGGCGAGCGCGTGGTGGAGCTGCAGTTTTCCGCCAGGCTGGGCGTGTCGCGCACGCCGCTGCGCATTGCGCTCACGGAACTGGAAAAAGAAGGTCTGCTGGAACGCCTGCCGTCGCGGGGTTTTCGCGTGCGGGCGTTCACGGTGGAGGAAATCGCCGACGCGGTGGACGTGCGCGGCGTGCTGGAAGGCATGGCGGCGCGCGGCTGCTGGCCGAGCGCGGCGCCTCGCCGGAGGTGCTGGCGCAACTATCGCAGGCGGTGGAAGAAGGCTGGCGCCTGCTGGCGCCCGCGCGCCGCGATCCCAACACCACGGTGGACGCGCGCGCCTGGGGCCGCATCAACCAGCGCTTCCACGAGATTCTCTGGACGGCCGCCGGAAACCGGGCGCTGCTCTCGGCGCTGGAACACAACAACAAGACGCCGCTCGCGGGCCCGGCCGCGCTTACCCTGCCCTCCACGCCCTCGCTGCTGGAAACGCCTTTCGTGCTGCGGGCGCAGACCGACCATGAAGACCTGCTGCGCGCCATCGAGCAGCGCGAAGCCGCGCGCGCCGAAAGCCTGATGCGCGAACACGCCTATCGCAGCCGCGAAAACAAGCGCGTGCTGTGCAGTCGATACGCGGCGCCATGCCGCCCCAGCCCGCGCCGGCCGAGGCGACGTAGGCGGGCAAGCGCGGCGGGGCTACTGACGCAGCAGGAAGCTGCGGATGTCGTCGGCGATGGGCATGACGGCCAGCATCATGAGCACGGCCGCCAGCGGCAGCGTGGAACCGAAGCCGAAGTGGAAGAAGGAATAGGCGCCGGCCACGCCCCCCACGAAGAAGAGCGACACCAGCGTGATGAGCACGCGCAGCTTGGCGCGGTCGGCGCGCACCGGCGGCAGCCCCACGGCCTCGGCCGGCGCGAGGTTCCAGTAGAAGAGCTTGCCCAGCTCGATGCCGATGTCGGTGACCATGCCGGTGACGTGGGTGGTGCGGATCTCGGCCTTGGACACCTTGGTGATCATGGCGTTCTGCAGGCCCATGATGTAGCAGAGCACCATGACGGTGGTCGGCACGTACAACCAGCGCAGCAATTCGAGATTGGCGCCCAGCAGCCCGAAGCAGACGAGCAGCAGCGCCTCCAGGAGCAGCGGCATGGCGAACTCGCTCGCCAGCCGGGAGCGGCGGCCGAAGTTGATGAGGAACGCCGAGGACGCCGCGCCCGCGAGGAAGGACAGCAGCGCGGCCAGCCCCTGCATCGCCACCACGATGCCGCCCAGCGCCAGATGGTCGGCCATGAGGGAGACGATGCCGGACATGTGCGAGGTGTACTGCTGCACCGCCAGGAAACCGCCGGCGTTCACGGCGCCGGCGATAAATGTCAGGACATACGCAAGCTGCCGGTTTGCTTCCGGCGTGCGCTGCACCGCCGTGAGACGGCGAAGATGATGCGGAATGGTCACGCGCGAACCCTTGGACGCAGACGAACGAATGGCTCTGGCCGGCCGAAAGACCGGACACGGCCATTCTAGTCCTCCCGGGACGGGCTGGCGCGATCCGCCATATGGCGGATCAGTCCTGTCCTGCCAGGCGCAATTGCTCGCGCCGGTACTCGCCCTGGCGCTCCAGCATCCATCCCGGATATTCGGACGGCAGCGCGCTGGCCGCGTCCAGGCTGGCCAGCTCCTCGGCCGACAGCCGGACCGAGGCGGCCGGCCAGGTTGTCGACGAGCTGCCCGGGACGCTTGGCGCCCACGATCACGCTGGTCACCACGGGCTGGTGCAGCAGCCACGCCAGCGCCCACCTGGGCCACCGACACGCCCCGGCCTCGGCGATGACGCGCATGGCGTCGATGCGTCGTAGGCGCGCTCGCGGTCCACCGGCGGGGAAGTCGAAGACCGCGCGCCGCGCGCCGGCCTCGCCGCCGCCCTCGCGGCCGTATTTGCCGCTGAGCAGCCCGCCGGCCAGCGGGCTCCACACCATCAGGCCCAGACCCTCGCTGCGCAGCATGGGCGCCAGTTCGCGCTCCAGGTCGCGGCCGGCCAGTGTGTAGTACGCCTGCAGCGACGCGAACCCGGCCCAGCCCCTGCGCTCGGCGATGCCCAGCGCCTTCATGATCTGCCAGGCCGCCCAGTTCGACACCCCCACGTAGCGGACGTGGCCTTGGCGGACCAGGTCGTCCAGCGCCGCCACGGTTTCCTCGATGGGCGTGGCCGGGTCGAACCCGTGGATCTGGTAGAGGTCAATGTAGTCCGTCTGCAGGCGCGCCAGGCTCTGCTTGACGCCCTCCATGATGTGCCGGCGCGAATTGCCGCGCGCGTTGGGGCCCGGCCCGGTCTGGCCCGACACCTTGGTAGCCAGCACCACGTCGTCGCGCGCCACGCCGAGCTCGCGCAGCGCCTGTCCGGTCATGATCTCGGAGCGGCCCTCCGAATAGACGTCGGCCGTGTCGACGAAATTGACGCCGGCCTCCAGCGCGCGCCCCACGAGGGCGGTGGCTTCCTGCTGCTGCAGCCGGCCGATCTTGCTCCAGAGTTCGCCTTCGCCGCCGAAGGTCATGGTGCCCAGGCACAGTTCCGAGACGAACAGGCCGGTGTTTCCGAGTTTCTTGTAGCGCATAGGAGGGCTCCGAAAAATAGAATGGGGACGGGTCGGGCGGCGGCCGCCGCGCCAGAATGACGCCCACAGTATGCGTCCGCCCCACCCTCCGCCGCGATACTCGATCCTGCCCTTTTCTTGCCCGATCCTCCGGCGCCGGCGGCACGCCCGATCCTGCGCATTTTCTGCCTGATCCTGCACCGGCCCGGCACACCATGCGGGCAGCGGGCCGACTGGCACTACACTGGATGCGCCTGTTTCTCCGAGCGGTTTTTCTTCTTTCATCGCTCCCCATGTCTGCCGCACAGCCCGAATCCTTTCCCCCGCCCGCCGCCGCGCTCGCCCTGGACCAGGCGTTCGAACCCGCGCGCCGCGAACTGCTCGCCCTGCTCCAGCGCATGACCGCCGGCGTGGACGGCTCCCTGGAAACCCCCATAGAAGGCTTGTACCTGCACCGGCTGGTGCAGCCCACCGGCCCCAAGCCCACCATGCAGAACGCCGCGCTGGCGGTGATCGCCCAGGGGTCCAAGCGACTTTTCATCGGCGATGACGTCTACGAATACGATCCTTTCCACTACCTGGTTTCTTCCGTGGACCTGCCGGTGGTGGCCAAGGTGTCGGTGGCCAGCCCGGACCTGCCCTACCTGGGCCTGCGCCTGGAGCTGAACCCGGAGGAAATCACCGCGCTCATCAGCGACGCGAACCTGCCGCCCCTGGCGCCGGCCGAGGCGCGCTCACGCTGTGCGTGAATCCGCTGGGCGGCGCGATGCTGGACGTGGTGCTGCGCATGCTGCGCCTGCTGGACACGCCGCGCGACATTCCCATCCTGGGGCCCATGGTCAAGCGCGAACTGCTTTACCGGCTGCTCATGAACGGCCAGGGCGCGGCCCTGCGCCTGACCGTGCTGCAGGACAGCCAGCTCAACCGCGTGGCCAAGGCCATCCGCATCCTGCGCGACCACTACGCCAAGCCGCTGCGCGTGGAAGACATCGCGCGCGACGTGCACATGAGCGTTTCCTCGCTGCACCATCACTTCAAGCAGGCCACCGCCATGAGCCCGCTGCAGTACCAGAAGCAGCTGCGCCTGCAGGAAGCGCGCCGCCTCATGCTGACGGCGGATGCCGGCGTGGCGCTGGCCGCGCGCGCGGTCGGCTACGAAAGCTCTTCGCAGTTCAGCCGCGA
This sequence comes from Achromobacter sp. DMS1, assembly GCF_001270295.1. Taxonomy (NCBI): domain Bacteria; kingdom Pseudomonadati; phylum Pseudomonadota; class Betaproteobacteria; order Burkholderiales; family Alcaligenaceae; genus Achromobacter; species Achromobacter sp. DMS1. Next base: position 5,225 of record NZ_LHSJ01000215.1, read on the forward strand.
ATACAGCCGCCTGTTCGGCACGCCGCCGCTGCGCGACAAGCAGCGTTGGAAGGACGAGGCGCTGGCCGCGTGACGGCGGCCGGAACCCCGCGCCGGCCAAGCGCCCCGCGGCGTCTTTGCGGCGCCGGAGCCGCGTTCCGGCGCTTTTTTCAATCTTTTGCAAACCGGCGCGCCGCGGTTGACAAGCGGCGGCGGTTGGGATGTGATGGGTGCTCCGGGGTCCCGCGCCCCGGCTTTTTTTCAGCCCACACCCTGGTTTTTTAAGAGGCCGTTATGTTCCCTGAATATCGTCACCTCATTACCCAGCTGAAAGCCGAAAACGCGCACTTTGCCGCGCTTTTCCAGCGCCACAACGCATTGGATCAGGAAATCCAGAACCGGGAGGCCGGCATCGTGCCGTCCTCGGGCAATGAAGTCGAAGTGCTGAAGAAAGAAAAGCTGCACCTCAAAGACAAGCTCTACGGCATGTTGCGCGCCGCCGACGGCAAGAACGGCGGCTGACCCGCGCCGGCGCGCCGTGTCCCTCGGCGCGCCCGTTCCGTTTCCCTATGGCCTGGGCGCATGGCGCAGCGTCAGCATCACGTCGCGCGGATCGCCATCGTGGCTGTTGCGCGCTACGTGTCGTACAAGGACACGTAGCGCTTCTTGTCGAACAGGTTGTTCACCTTGAGCGCAATGCTCAGCTCCGGCGTGGCCTGGCAGCGAATCCGCGCGCGCCAGGCCACGCCGCTCGCCTCGGCCTGCACGCCCTGGCTGCGCGCCTTGCCGGAAGCGCGCGAGCAGCGCCGCGGCCGCAGGCGGGGCCGCTTTCGTAATCGTTGACCGCGCGGCTACGGGCGGCCCGCGCCGGGGCCGGCGAGCCAGGCGAGATAGGCCGCCTCCATGCCGGCCGCCATGCCCGCGGAACTGAAGCGGGCGTCGCCCCGGATGCGGGCTTCGCCCGCCCGCCCCATGGCCAGGCGCAGCGGAGGATCGGCCGCCAGGCGGCCCAGCGCGGCAGCCAGGGCGGCCACGTCGCCCGGCGGCACCAGCAGCCGGTCTGGCCGTGCGCCACCACTTCGGGCACGCCGCCCACGCGCGTGCCCACCACCGGCAGGCCGTGAGCCGAAGCCTCGATGAACGCCGTGCCCAGGGCCTCGCTCGCCGTGGGCAGCGCGAAGATGTCGCACCCCGCCAGCACGTTGGAAATATCGGCGCGATGCCCGAGAAAATGCACGCGCCCGCCGCAGCCCAGCGCGCACGCCCGGGCCCGCAGCGCGGCCTGCTGGCCGAACGCGGCGGCCGCCTGGGCTTCAACGCGCGCATGCTGGTGGAATGCGGCGAGGAAGTCGGTTCGCCGGGCCTGCACGACGCCTACCGCCTATGGAAACAGGAGCTGGCGGCCGACGTGTTCATCGCTTCCGACGGGCCGCGCCTGGCCGCCGAACGGCCCACGCTGTTCCTGGGCTCGCGCGGCACGCTGCTGTTCGACCTGACCGTGGACCTGCGCGAACACGCGCACCATTCCGGCAACTGGGGCGGGGTACTGCCCAACCCGGGCCTGCTGCTGGCCCATGCGCTGGCCGCCCTGGTGGACGCGCGCGGCCGCCCTGCAGGTCGAAGGATTGCGGCCGCCTCCCGTGCCGCCCGCCGTGCGCGAGGCGCTGTCCACCATCGAGGTGGGCCGGGACGAGGACGCCCCCGAGCTGGACCCCGGCTGGGGCGAGCCGGGGCTGACCGTGGCCGAGCGCCTCTTTGCCTGGAACACGCTGGAAGTGCTGGCCTACAAAACCGGCAACCCCGACAACCCGGTGGGCGCGATTCCGCCGCGCGCCTGCGCCACCTGCAACCTGCGCTCGTGGTGGGCACGGACTGGCGCGGCGCCGCGGGCATCCTGCGCCGCCATCTGGACGCGCACGGCCTGCAATGCGTGCAGGTTTCAGTGCGCAGGGGCACGCCCGCCACGCGCCTGGACCCGGACGACCCCTGGGCGCGCTGGGCCCTGGAAGTCGCTGGCGCGCACGACCGGCAAGGCGCCCGCCCTGCTGCCCAACCTGGGCGGCACCGTGCCCAACGATGCATTCTCGGAAGTGCTGGGCCTGCGCACCGTGTGGGTGCCG
>NZ_LHSJ01000216.1:0-7288 GCF_001270295.1 Achromobacter sp. DMS1
GTGGGGCGCCGAGGCGGTGGAATCGCTGCTGGGTGACGACGCCGCGGGCGGCGAGCGCCAGCGCGGCGGCGGTCTTGGCGTCCACCAGGGGCGCTGCGGGCCGGTCGCCGCGGGCGGCGCCCGCCTGTCCGCCCTGGCGGGGATCGCGCGCGGAGCCGTCGGATTGCCCCGGTTTCTCGATATTGCCGGGTTGCGCCACCGCGTCGGGGCGCGCCCCGGAAACCTGGTTGGCGCTGGCGGCGGACATGGTGGTGCCGAGCACCGCATCCAGCCGCTGCACCAGGACGTTGCCAAGTGCGGCGGGACCTACGCTCATTGGTCAGGCGCCTGGTAGCCGTAGGTCGAGAGCAAGGACTGCTGGCGCTTCATGCGGCCCAGCAGCTCGCCCAGCCGGGCCAGTTGCGGAATGGCGAGGTTGCGGGTGAGCGCGTCGTTTTCCAGGATGCGCACCAGCAGGTCGTACTTCATGGCCCGGCCCGCCTCGTCGAGGGGGGCGGCGGGTTCGGTCAGGCGCAGGCGCTCGACCAGTTCGCAATACTGCTGCCCATGCGCCATGGCCGCATCCCAGTCGCCCGCCCGCGCGGCCGAAAGCATCTCGCCCGTGATGTAGGCGATCTCCTGGTAATACTCCAGGATGGGGGTGGAATACTGGGTAAGGGACGTCATGGAAATCTCGCGCGGGCGAAGTCAGGCAGAAGTAGGGGTGCTGGGGACCTCGGAACCATGGACGCCGGCCGGGCGGTCTATGGAGGTCTGCCAGGCTTCGGCCAGGTCGGCCAGAAGGCGGTCGGCGAGGTCGAGCTGGGCGAGATCGGCCCTCAGGTTCGCCGTGAGCAGGGTGCGAACGATGTAATCGTAGAGACTGGCCAGGTTGGCGGCGATTTCCCCGCCCGCTTCCATGTTGAGGCCGGTTTTCAGGCCCTCGTCGACGATCCGGATTGCCTTGGAGATGGCCGCGCCGCGCTCGGCGACCCGGCCCTCCTGCAGGTGTATGCGCGCTTGCCCGATGGCCGTCCGCGCGCCCGTGAACAGCAGGGTGATCAGCCGCTCCGGGCTGGCGCCCATGACCTGGGTTTCCAGGCCGATGTCGGCGTAGGAACGGACGGAGTAGGATCCCGAGGGACGGCGGGCGGCATAGGTCATTTAAGGCGCTTCTACGATTACTTGGTCGATTTGCTCAGGGCTTCGAATTGCTGCGTCAGGTAGTTGCCCATGCTGGTCATCTGCGCCACGAAGGTATCGAGCGCCACGAAACGGGTGCGCAATTGCGCCATTTCGGCGTCGCTGGCTTCCTTGGCGCGCGTCTGCTGGTCTTTCACGGCGGCGATGCTCTTGGCCAGGCCGTCCTGACGCGTCTTGATCATGCCGTTGGAGCCCAGGATGTCGTCGAAGACGGCGGCGAACTTCTCGCCCACGCCGTCCTTGCCGGTGAGCAGGGTGGCGACGTCGGCCGAGTTTTCCTTGAGCGCCTTGTCGAGCTTGGTGGTGTCGAGCTTGAGCTCGCGGGCCAGCGGGTCGGTGGTGATGCCCAGGTCGGCCAGCGTGCGCACCGAGCCTTCGCCCACCACGGTTTGCAGCACGCCGGCCAGCTGCGACTGGATGGAGCGCGTGGTGCTGTCCCCGGTGAGCGGCTGGTTGGTGGCGGCCTGGGCGTCGAAGGCGGTGAGGTTCTTGATCGTGCTCTGCAGGGCGTTGTAGGCCTTCACGAAGTTCTGCACCGCGGTGCTGGCCACGGAGGTGTCGCGCTCCAGCTTGAGCGTGATGGGCTTGTTGGCCTCGGTGGTTTCGGCAAGGTTCAGGGTGATGCCGTCGATGGCGCCCTCGATGTTGTTCGAGCCGCTGGTGACGGTGATGCCGTTGATGACCACTTCGGCGTTGGTGGCCGCGGTGGCGGCCATGCCGCTCGTGGTGCCGTCGGCGGCGGTGCTGAAGCCGAGCAGGTCCTGCAGGCTCTGGTCGCCGGTGACGGTGATGTTCTTCACCGCGGCCTTCTCGCCGGTGTTCTTGGCGGTGAGCATCAGGTAGTTGTTGCCATTGCCGTCGTTGATGACGGTGGCCGACAGGCCCGCCTTGTCGTTGGCGTTGATGGCCTTGACGATGCCGTCGAGCGAGGTGTCGCTGCCCAGGTCGATGGTGGTCTTGGTGCCGTCGGCCAGCTCGATCTCGAAGGAGCCGGTGTCGCCGTGCTTGGCGGCGCGGTCGGCCACGGCCGTGGACTGCAGGCTCTGCGCGGTGGCGAGCTTGTTGACGTAAATGGTGTACAGGCCCGAGGCGGCGCCCTCGGCGGCCACCGTGGCGGTGAGGGCGCTGCCGCCGGTCACGCTGCCCTTCATGGCGCTCATGGTCTCGGGCTTGCCCAGCGTGGCGGCGGCCGTCTGCAGCGATTCCAGGTAGCTCTGGAGCTGCGTGTAGGCGTCGATGCGGGTCTGGAAGCTCTCCTGGCGCTGCGTGTAGATCTCGAGTTTCTTGTCCTCGGCTTCCTGCAGCTTGCTCAGGGTCTCTTCGAGGGGCAGGCCCGAGACCGCGCCAAGATTAGTAATAGAGGCCATGTATGAAATTCCTTCTAGCTACGATTCTGTCAAATAAGGGGCGCCGGCGATCGGCCGGGCAAGGGCATAAGGGGGGCCTATTTCGGCCTTTCCGCCGGGTTGGGCGCGGAAAAACGCTCAGGCCGAGGTCTTGATGCCGTTTCCTTGCATGTTCACGATCATTTTGGCGATCTTCAGCACGGCTTCGCTGGGTATCGTGCGGATCACGTCGCCCGACTCGGCGTCCACCACGGACACCACCACCTGGTGCACGTCGGGGTCCACCTCGAACTGCAATTGGGTGGACCAGGCTTTCATCTGGTCGTTGATTTCGTCCAGCGCCCTTTCGATGGGCAGCTTCTGCGACCCGGACTGCTGGCGGGAAGTCGAGGAGTCCGGCCCCGCGTTGTCGGTAGCGGCCGCCGCGGGCGTCACCGAGACGGCCGGTTCGGCGGCAACGGGGACGGGGGCGGCCGCCGCAGGCGTCGCGAGGACGGCGGCGGGGGCGATGGGAGATACGGCCATGATCACTCCAGCAGGCGTGGTGCGTCTCGGAGGAACGCGCTGTTTTCAGGGAATTCTCAGCTACCATTACGGCCACGTCAGAATGAACTTTAGGGCCGGGCGGCCGAAATGTTTCACAAGCTAATCGTCTGGATGGGGCAATGAGCGTCAAGACCGCGCTGCGCGTGATCGAAATCATCGAAACCTATGCCCGCGAGAAGCGCGCCCTGCCGCTGTCGGAACTTGCCCGCCTGCTCGACGTGCCGGTATCGAGCTGCCTGGCGCTCATCCGCACCCTGACCGGGCTGGGATATCTGTATGAAACGGGCCGGCGCCAGGGCTATTACCCCACGGGCCGCCTGCTGGCCATGGCGCAGCGCATCGCCCGCGCCGACCCGGTGCTGGACCGGGTGTATCCCAGCCTTACCGAGCTGCGCGACGCCACGCGCGAAACCGTGGTCTTTGCCAAGCTCACGCCCGACGCCCGCGTGGTCTACCTGGACGTGCTCGATTCGCCGCACACCATCCGGTATGCGCCGGTTGCCGGCGAATTCAAGGATATTCACGCGAATTCGCTGGGAAAAGCGCTCATTTCGCTACAAGACGAGAAAACCCGCGCGCAGATGCTGGGCGGCCAGCCGCTCACCCGCTACAACGAGCGCACGCTGACCAGCCTGCAGGCGCTGGAAGAGGATATCCGCCTCTCGCGCCAGCGCGGCTGGTTCATGAACAGCGGGGAGTCGATCGCGGACGTGGGGGCCATCGCCTGGCCCCTGACGCTCTCGGGCGAGCATTACGCCATTTCGGTGGGCGGGCCGATCTACCGGATCGAGCCGCGCCAGGAAGAATACGCGCGCATCCTGCGCGCGGCCTGCACGGCGCTGGAGCAGCAGGCGTGAACGCGCCGCCGGGCTGTCCCGCGCGGCGGGACGGCCCCGGGGCGGCGTTCAGTAAGACTTGGGCAGGCCCAGCACCTTTTCCGCGATGAAGCACATGATGAGCTGCGGGCTGACCGGCGCGATGCGCGGAATGAAGCTCTCGCGCAGCAGGCGCTCCACGTGGTACTCCTTGGCGTAGCCCATGCCGCCCAGGGTCATGACGGCGGTCTGGCAGGCGTTGTAGCCGGCCTCGGCGGCCAGGTACTTGGCCGAATTGGCGTAGGGGCCGCAGGGTTTGCCGGCGTCGTAGAGACTGGCCGCCTTGAAAACCATCAGGTCGGCGGCCTCGAGCTGCATCCAGGCCTGGGCCAGGGGATGCTGGATACCCTGGTTCTGGCCGATGGGCCGGCCGAACACCACGCGCTCTCCCGCGTATTTCACGGCCCGGTCCAGGGCGGCGCGGCCGATGCCGACCGCCTCGGCCGCGATGAGGATGCGCTCGGGGTTCAGGCCATGCAGGATGTACTCGAACCCGCGGCCTTCCTCGCCGATGCGGTCGGCCACCGGAATGCGCAGGCCGTCGATGAACAGCATGTTGGAGTCCACCGCCTTGCGGCCCATTTTCTCGATTTCGCGCACCTCGACCTTGGAGCGGTCCAGGTCGGTATAGAAGAGCGACAGGCCCTGGGTGGGCTTGCTCACTTCCGACAGCGGCGTGGTGCGCGCCAGCAGCAGCATCTTGTCGGCCACCTGGGCGGTGGAGATCCATATCTTGCGGCCGTGCACGACGTATTCGTCGCCCTCGCGCACCGCGCGCGTGCCCAGCTTGGTGGTGTCCAGGCCGGCGTCCGGCTCGGTGACGGCGAAGCAGGCTTTTTCGCGGCCCGCGATCAGCGGTTCCAGCCAGCGCTTGCGCTGCTCGTCGGTGCCGAACACCACGACGGGGTTGAGCCCGAAGATGTTCATGTGCACGGCGGAGGCGCCCGTGAACCCCGCGCCGGAGGCGGAGATGGTCTGCATCATGAGGGCGGCCTCGGTCATGCCCAGACCGGCGCCGCCGTATTCCTGGGGCATGGCGATGCCCAGCCAGCCGTCGCGCGCCAGGTCGGCGTGCAGGGGTTCGGGAAACCCGCCCTCGCGGTCGCGCTCCAGCCAGTATTCGTCGGTGTAGCGTTCGCAGATGCGGGAGACGGCGTCACGCAGCGCCAGTTGCTCGGAAGTGAATTCAAAGTCCATCGTCAGGTTCCCTCTTGGGTAATGCCACGGGCGATCATGGCGTCGATCTGCGCGGCGTCGTAGCCCGCTTCGCCCAGTATTTCGCGGCTGTGCTGGCCCAGCGTGGGGGCGGGCCGGCGGATCGCGGTCGGGGTGCCCTGGTAGCGGCCCAGCGGGGCGGTGGTGCGCAGCCTGCCCTCGGTGGGGTGGTCCACGTCGCGGACGAAGCGCGTGGCCGCCAGGTGCTCGTCTTCCAGCAGGGCGTCCACGGTGTAGAGCGCCGAGGCCGGGATGTCGGCCCCGGCCAGGTCGCGCAGCCAGGATGCCGTGTCGCGCGTGGCGATGACCTCGGCCACGAAGGCGTACACCTCGCCGATGTGCGCGGCGCGCGCGCCGTGCGTGCAGAAGCGCGGATCCTGGCCGAGTTCGGGGCGGCCGATCAGGTCGAAGAAATTGCGCCAGTGCTTGTCGTTGTAGATCAGCAGGCAGATATAGCCGTCGGATGTGGCGTAGGGGCGGCGGTGCGGCGCCAGCAGGCGCGCGTAGCCGGTGGGGCCGAGCGGCGGATCGAAGGTGGCGCCGCCCAGGTGGTCGCCGAGCACCAGGTGGGCCATGCCTTCGAACATGGGAATCTCCACCTGCTGTCCCCGGCCGGACTGGCGCGCGTGCAGCACGGCCGACACCAGCGCGATGCCCACGTGCAGGCCCACGGCGCGGTCGGCCAGGGTGAGCGGCGCATAGCGCGGCACGTCGCCGGTCTGCTGCTGGTACAGGGCGGCGATGCCGGTCTGCCCCTGGATCAGGTCGTCGTAGGCGGGGCGGCCCGCATACGGCCCGTCTTCGCTGAAACCGTAGGCGCCCAGGTAGACGATGCGCGGATTGCGCGCCGCCACGTCCTCGTACGACAGGCCCAGCCGGGCCATGGCTTGCGGCCGGATGTTGTAGAGCAGGGCGTCGCAGTCCTCGGCCAGTTTCAGGCAGGCCTCGCGGCCCTCCGGCGTCTTCAGGTCCAGGACCACCGAGCGCTTGTTGCGGTTCAGGTGCAGGTAGAGATGGCCCATGCCGGGATTGCGCATGGGCCCCACCGCCCGCATATTGTCGCCGGCCGGCGATTCGACCTTGACGACGTCGGCGCCCAGGTCCGCCAGCACCTGCGTCGCGTACGGGCCCATCACCACCGAGCTCAGGTCCAGGATGCGCACGCCGGCCAGCGGGCCGGCGGCGCCTTGGGATGCGGATTCCGTCATTGCTGTTCGATCCCCGCGTCGCGGATGAGCTTGCCCCAGAGGTCGCGCTGTTCGCTGACGAACTGCGCGAATTCCTCGGGCGTGCTGGAGAAGGCGTCGAATCCGAGCGCGGCCAGGCGCTGGCGAACGTCGGGTTTGGCAACCACCTGTTTGATGGCGGCGTTGAGCTTGGCCACGATGTCCGGCGGCATGCCGGCCGGGCCGAAATAGCCGTTCCAGGAATTGAGGTCGAAGTCGGGCACGCCGGACTCGGCCATGGAGGGCAGGTCGGGCACGATGGCGCTGCGCTGGGCGGTCGACACCGCCAGGGCGCGCAATTGGCCCGACTGCACGAACGGCAGGCCCGAGGCGAGGTCGGTGAACATGAAATCCACCTGGCCGCCGACCACGTCGGTCAGGGCCTGCGGCGTGCCCTTGTAGGGAATGTGCAGCAGATCCACCTTGGCGCGGTTGGACAGCGTGGCCCCGGCCACGATGCCCGTGCTGTTGCCGCTGGCATAGGTGATCTTGCCTGGATGCTGGCGCGCGTCGGCGATCAGGTCGCCCACCGATTTCCAGGGCCGCTTCGGATTGACCACCAGGATGAAGGGCAGGTTGCCGCCGCGCGCGATGGGGGTGAAATCCTTGACGGGATCGTATGGCACGTTCTTCATCAGGAAGGGCGCGGCCGAATGCGAGGTGTTGGTGGTGACGAACAGCGTGTAGCCGTCCGGCTTGGCGCGCGCCACATAGCTGGCGGCGATGGTCGCATTGGCGCCGGGCTTGTTCTCCACGACGATCTGCTGGCCCAGGATGTTGCCGAGCTCGGCGCCGAAGATGCGGCCCACGGCATCGGTGCCCGAGCCCGCGGGGAAGGGCACGATCAGCGTGATGGGCTTGCTGGGGTAGGTGTCGGCCCGCGCGGCCGGCGCGGCCG
>NZ_LHSJ01000217.1:0-7221 GCF_001270295.1 Achromobacter sp. DMS1
CGCGGCGGGCGCGCTCTCGCACGGCCAGCAGCGCCGGCTGGAAGTCGGCATGGCCCTGGCGGCCCAGCCGCGCGCCATCTTCCTCGACGAACCCACCTCGGGCATGGGCGTGGACGACCTGGACGAGATGAAGCAGCTGATCCGCAGCCTGCGCGAGGACCATACCGTGGTGCTCATCGAGCACAACATGGGCATCGTCATGGACATCTCCGACACCGTCACGGTCATGCAGCAGGGCAGGGTGCTGGTGGAAGGGCCCCCGCGCGCCATCCGCGACGACGAGCGGGTGCGCACGGCCTATCTCGGCAACATGATCACCGGAGGACGCCAATGACGCTGCTGCAGGTCGACGCCATACACAGCTACTACGGCAAGAGCCACATACTCCAGGGCGTCTCGCTCTCGGTGCCGCAAGGCTCGGTGGTGACACTGCTGGGGCGCAACGGCGCGGGCAAGTCCACCACGCTCAAGACCATCGCCGGCGTGATCGCGCCGCGCCAGGGCGCGGTGCGCTACGGCGGGCGCGACATCGCCGGGCTGCCGGCGCACAAGGTGGCCGGGCTGGGGGTGTGCCTGGTGCCCGAGCACCGCGGCATCTTCAAGCTGCTCACGGTGGAGGAAAACCTCAGGCTGGGCATGCGCCGCGATTCGCCCTGGCAACTGGACGACATCTACCGCATTTTCCCGCGCCTGAAAGAGCGGCGGCGCAACGGCGGCGGCCAGCTTTCGGGCGGCGAGCAGCAGATGCTGGCCATCGGCCGGGCGCTCATGAACCACCCGCGCGTGCTCATGCTGGACGAGCCCGTGGAAGGGCTGGCGCCGGTCATCGTGGAGGAAATCGTGGCGCAGATCCGGCTCATCAAGCAGGCGGGCGTATCCATCCTGCTGGTGGAGCAGAACCTCGAGGTTTGCACGCAGCTTGCGGACCGGCATTTCATCATCGAGCAGGGCGTCATCGTCTACGAGGGCGGCAACGAGGCATTCCTCGCCGACGAGAACGTCAAGGACAGGTATCTGGGCGTGGGCGTCTAGGGCGCATCCAGGCGCCCTGGCCCCGCCGCGCCCGCAAGACGGAGAGGAAACGGCATGGAACTGACGACTTTGGAGGCCGTGCGCGCGCTGCGCGTCGATGGCGGCCGGCTGTGGCAGTCGCTGATGGACCTGGCCCGCATCGGGGCGACGGACAAGGGCGGGGTGTGCCGGCTGGCGCTCACCGACCTGGACCGCCAGGCGCGCGACCGCGTCACCGCGTGGGCGCGCGAACTGGGCTGCTCCGTGCGCGTGGACGCCATCGGCAACATCTTCATGCGCCGCGCGGGCATGCGCGAGGACCTGCCGCCCGTCATGACCGGCAGCCACATCGACACCCAGCCCACCGGCGGCAAGTTCGACGGCAACTACGGCGTGCTGGCCGGCATCGAGGTCCTGCGCACGCTGTGCGACCGCGGCCTGCGCACCGAGGCGCCCATCGAGGTGGTGGTCTGGACCAACGAGGAAGGCTCGCGCTTCGTGCCCGTGATGATGGGGTCCGGGGTACACGCCCGCGCCTTCACGCTGGAACACGCCCTGGCCGCGCGCGACCGCGACGGCGTATCCGTGGCCGAGGCGCTGCGGGCCATCGGCTACGACGGCGCCGAGCCCGTGGGCGGCCGCGCGGCCGCCGCGTACTTCGAGGCCCACATCGAACAGGGCCCCATCCTGGAATCCGAGGACATCGTCATCGGCGCGGTGGCGGGGGCGCTGGGCCAGCGCTGGTACGACGTGGTCATCACCGGCCAGGAGGCGCATGCCGGACCCACGCCCATGGCCCTGCGCCGCGACGCGCTGCTCGCGGCCTCCGACCTGGTGCGCGCCGTGAACCGGATTGCGCAAGACCACGCGCCCCACGGGCGCGGCACGGTGGGCTGCCTGGACGTCTTTCCGAATTCGCGCAACGTCATTCCCGGCCGCGTATCGCTCACGGTGGACCTGCGCGCGGCCGACGACGCCACGCTCGACGGCATGGCGCGCGCGCTGGCCCGCGCCTGCGGCGAGCTGGAGCAGGGCGGCGCCTTCGAAGTGTCGTGCAAGGAAGTGGTCTATTTCGCGCCCCAGCCCTTCGACGCCGCGCTGGTGCAGGCGGTGCGCGACGGTGCGGCGTCGCTGGGCCTGGACTCGCTGGACATCATCAGCGGCGCGGGGCACGACGCCGTCTACATGGCGCGCGTCGCGCCCACGGCCATGATCTTCGTACCCTGCAAGGACGGCATCAGCCACAACGAGATCGAAGACGCCCGGCCCGAGCACCTGGAGGCCGGCTGCAACGTGCTGCTGCATGCCATGCTGCGCTGCTGCGGCCGCGTCGAGGCCGCCGAGGAGGCCCGGGCATGAAAGTCCTCATCGCGCGCATGAACCACGAGACGAACACGTTTTCGCCGGTGCCCACGCCGCTTTCCGCTTTCGGCCTGGCCGGCCCGACGTATGGCGCCGACGCGTATGCCGAGAACCATGGCAAGCGCACCGCCATGTCGGCCTTCATCGACCTTGCCGAGGCGCGCGGAGCAGAGCTGGTGACGCCCGTCTCGGCCACCGCCTATCCCAGTGGCCGCGTGGCGGCCGACGCCTATGCGGCGATCTGCGACCGCATCGTCTCGGCCGCGCCCGGGTGCGACGCCATCCTGCTCGACCTGCACGGCGCCATGGCGGCGGAAGGCACGGACGACGGGGAGGGCGACCTGCTGGAGCGCGTGCGCCGGGCCGCGCCCGGCGCGCCCATCGCGGTGGCGCTGGACCTGCACGGCAACGTCACGGCCAAAATGATCGCCAACGCCGACGTCATCGTCAGCTTCAAGACCTATCCCCACGTGGACATGTACGAAACCGGCGAGCACGCCGGCCGGCTGCTCTTCGCGGCCATGGACCGCCGCATCCGCCCCGTCATGGCCTGGCGCCGCCTGCCCCTGGTTTCGCACACCCTGCGCAGCAATACGGACGAAGGCGCCATGCGCGAGGCCGTCGAGGCCGCGCGGGCGGGCCGAGGCGACGGCGCGCTGGGCGTGTCGGTGCTGGCGGGCTTCGGGCTGGCCGACATTCCCCACCCCTGCCTCAGCGTGGTGGTGGTGGCCGACGGCAGCCGCGAAGAAGCCGAGCGCATCGCAGGCGACATGGCCGCGGCGATCTGGGCGCGCAGGGAGGGCTTTCTCTACCACAGCGAGCCGCTTGCGCAATCGCTGGCCCGCGCGCGGGAACTGGCGCGCGGCGCGGACAAGCCGGTGCTCCTGCTCGACCATGGCGACAACTGCATGAGCGGCGGCACCTGCGACACCATGGACGTGCTGATGGCCGCACTCGATGCCGGCCTGGAAGGCATCCAGGCCGGGCTGTACTGCGATCCCGAAGCCGTGGCCGCGCTCGCGCGCGCCGGCGTGGGCGCGCAGGTGGAGCTGCCGGTCGGCAACAAGCGGCCCATCGAATCCATCGGCCGGCCGGCGCGTCCGGTCGTGCTGCGCGGCACGGTGCGCGCGCTCACCAACGGGGAATACCGCATTACCGGCCCCACCTATACGGGGCAGCTTGCCTGCATGGGGCGCAGCGCCGTGCTGGACATCGGCGCGGCCCGGCTGGTCGTCACCGAGCGCACCCACGAGCCCTGGGACCTGGGCGTGTTCCGCAGCGTCGGGCTCGAGCCCGCCGAGGCGCGCTACATCCTGGTCAAGTCGCGCATGTACTGCCGGCCCGTGTTCGTGCCCATATCGTCGGCGCTGGTCGAGTGCGACAGTCCGGGCGTGACCAGTTCGGACTGGTCGCTCTTCGATTTCCGGCGCCGCGAGCGGCCGCTCTTTCCGTTGGAACCCCTGGCGCCCGAGGCTTACGATCCGCGGCGCGCGCCGCAGGCATGGCGGCTGGAGCAGGGCTGACCGTCGCGTCGGGCGCGTTCGTCAATGCCGGGCATGCCCGGCATTCGTTTTTTAGGGCCGTTGCCCGAGGGCAACATTCACATGTTCAGCACTTGGAAATTTCAATGAGAATGATTCCTCTTTTTGTATCATGCCCCGTAGAGTAGAAGCCCCCTTGGCGATCGGGCCTTGACAGCCCCGTGGCCGTGCTTGCGGCAACGGCCGCGTCGCATATGCGTGACCCATCGGGATTCCGTGGTTTCACAACGAAAATCCCGCGCAAGCGGACCTCCCGATATGAAAATGAAAATCCTTGCCAGCATGGTGGCCGCGCTGCCGTGCTGCCTGCCCGTCGCTTACAGCCAGACCGCCGCGCAGCCGGCATCCGGTGCCGGCCAGGGGCCGGTGGTGTCCATGGAGGCCATCAAGGTCGAGGCCAGCGCCGACGCCTCGGCCGGCGGCCTGGCCCAGCCCTTTGCCGGCGGCCAGGTGGCCCGCGGCGGACGCGTCGGCGTGCTGGGCACGCAGGACATCATGAACACGCCGTTCAGCATCACCAGCTACACCAATGAGCTGATCCAGGACAAGCAGGCGCGCAGCGTCGGCGACGTGCTGCAGAACGACCCCGGGGTGCGCGTGGCGCGCGGTTTCGGCAATTTCCAGGAGTCGTACTTCATCCGCGGCTTCATCCTCGGCTCGGACGACGTGGCCTATAACGGCCTCTACAGCCTGCTGCCGCGCCAGTACATCGCCACCGAACTCTTCGAGCGCGTCGAAGTGCTGCGCGGCGCGTCGGCCTTTCTCACCGGCGCCGCGCCGGGCGGCGGCGGCATCGGCGGCGTCATCAACCTCGTGCCCAAGCGCGCGCCCAACGACCCGCTCACCCGCGTCACCACGGGCATCACCGACAACGGCCAGGTCCAGCTCTCCACCGACATCGCCCGCCGCTTCGGGCCGGACGACAGCACGGGGATCCGGTTCAATGCCGGCCAGACCAGCGGCGATACCGCCGTGGACGACGGTCATTCGCGCACCAGCGTGTTCGCCCTGGGCCTGGACTGGCGCTCCGCCGACACGCGCCTGTCGGCCGACATCGGTTGGCAGGAGAACAAGCTGAAGCGGGCGCGGCCCAACGTGACGCTGGGCGGCGGCGTCACCAGCGTGCCCGACGCGCCCGACGCCAGCTCGAACTTTGCGCAGCCGTGGTCCTATTCCAACGAACGCGACGTGTTCGGCACTTTGCGGGCGGAGCACGATTTCAACGACAAGCTGACGGGCTGGGCCGCTTTCGGCATGCGCCGCAGCGACGAGGCCAACTCGCTGGGCAATGTCACGGTGAATAACGGCAGCACCGGCGACGGCACCTTCTACCGCTTCGACAACACGCGCGAAGACCGCATCGACACCGGCGAAATCGGCCTGCGCGGCAAGCTGCGCACCGGCCCGGTCGGACACGAAATCGTCGCCTCGGCAGCCTTCTTCGACCAGAAGACGCGCAACGCCTACGTGATGGACTACACCAACACGTTCCCGACCAACATCTACGATCCCATCTCCTACGACAAGCCCGCCTTCAGCGCGGCTGCGCTGCGCGGCAACGATCTGGACGATCCCGGCCTGCAGCGCCGCGTCCGCACCAGCAGCTATGCGATCGGCGACACGCTGTCGTTCCTCGACGATAAGGTGCTGCTGACGCTGGGCATTCGCCATCAGCGCCTGTCCTCGCGCAGCTATGCCTACAACACCGGCAAGGAAAACGACGCGTACGACGGCAGTCGCAATTCGCCGGCTGCGGGCCTGGTGGTCAAGGTGGCTCCCAGCGTGTCGCTGTATGCGAACTACATCGAGGCGCTGGTCGCCGGCGACACCGCGCCCGAGACGGCCAACGGCAGGCCCGTGCCCAACGGCGGCACCAGCCTGGCGCCCTACGTTTCCAAGCAGAAGGAAATCGGCGCCAAGTACGAGGGCGACGGGCTGGGCGCGGGCCTGGCGCTGTTTTCGACCGACAAGCCGCGCGCGACCTATGACGACAACAACAACTTCACCGCATCGGGCAAGGATCGCCACCAGGGTGTCGAACTCACGTTCTACGGCGAGGCGACACGCAGCGTGCGCGTGCTGGGCGGCCTGACCTGGCTCGACGCCAAGCAGCGCTCCACCGGCGATTCCGATATCGACGGCAACCGCGTTATCGGCGTGCCGCGCTTCCAGGCCAACCTGGGCGTGGAATGGGATATCCCGGGCGTCGAGGGGCTGACGGTCGACGGCCGCATGGTCTACACGGGCTCGTCCTATGCCGACGACGCCAATACGCTCAAGGTGCCGAGCTGGACGCGTTTCGACGCCGGCGTGCGCTACATGATGGACGTGAACGGCCACCTGGTTACCCTGCGCGCGCGGGTGGAAAACATCGCCAATCGCGACTACTGGTCGTCGGTGGGCGGCTATCCGGGCAACGGCTACCTGGTGCTCGGCAACCCCCGCACCTTCATGTTCAGCGCCAGCATGGACTTCTGACCGCATTCGGGCGCAACGGCAAGCCGGGCCGGCCCGCGAGGGCCGCCCGGCCTTTTTTTTGCGCGCGCCGCAAGCCGGCGCCGCCTCACCAGAACCAGCCGCCGCGCGTCAGTTCGCCTTCGCACTGCCGGTACTGCGCGGCGAACCGTTGCGCGCGCGCCTGCACCCGCTGCGACACCTTCTTCAGCCAGGACTTGCGTTCGTAGCTGCGGTTGCGGTAGCCGGTCCAGCCTTCGTGATAGTTGAGATACTGGCCGTAGGCGTCCCATTTGGAAACGCCGTTGATGCGCTGGGTCTTGTTCATGTACCAGCCCATGAAGTCCATCGCGTCGGCGAAATCGTCGCGGCTCGAGGTCCAGCCGCCGGCCTCGCGCTTGTAGTCGGCCCAGGTTTCGTCCTTGGCCTGCGCATAGCCATAGGCCGAACTCACGCGGCCCCACGGGATGAAGCCCAGCAGGTAATCGCGCGGGGGCAGGGCGTCGTGCCGGAACGACGACTCCTGGTACATCATCGCCATGGGCACCGGCACCGGCGCGCCCCATTTCTTCTGCATCCGCAAGGCGGCGTCGTGCCAGTCCGGCTTCTCGCGGAAAATTTCGCACAGGTTCTCCGGATCGGAGGGCGGCGTGGCGGCGCAGCCGCACAGGAGCAGAACGAGGGGCGCGGCCAGGTGCCGGAACATGGACTGCGGTTCTCCAGGTAAGCGCGTCCGGCATATGCGGACGGCGGATGGCGTCGTGGCCGCAATTGTATGCAAGCGTACTGGCCGGAGCCGCCCGCGCGGCCAGTCGCGCTCAGGCGAGGCCGGGCGGCGCGGCGCCCAGGTGCC
>NZ_LHSJ01000218.1:0-7194 GCF_001270295.1 Achromobacter sp. DMS1
CGCCGCGCCGGACGACCGGCCCTCAAGGGCGCGGCGCGCGATCGCGGATTTCCACGGTGCTCCATTGCTCGCCCACGCCGCGCAATTCGGGCCGATACATATCCTCGGCCACGGTGGACGGCACGGCGTAGCGGCCCGGCGTCACCACGCGCACCAGATAGAACACGTCCACCTTGCCGCGGCCCAGGGACACGGCGGCCACGTAGCGGTCGTCCCGGAATTCGCGGTGACGGATGTTGGGATCGGCCATGGCGTCGGCCACGCGGCGCCCGCCGATGGTCCAGTCCTGCATCTCGGGGCTTTGCGAGAGATTCAGGTTCTCCACCTCGAAGCCGGCCGGCACGCGGTCCACCAGCAGCCCGTCGGGAATGTACTGGTTGGCGGTGGCCTGGACCCACACCACCAGCATGTCGCCGGTCTGCAGGACGCCGCCGTCCCACGGACGGCCGTCCGGCCGGTACCAGCCGCGCTTGAGCTGGATGACGCTGTTGCGCGGCGCGGGCGCGGCGGTGGGGCTGCCCTGGATGTCGTACTCCACGAAAAGCGACTGCGAGCCGGTGTTGGCGAGCTGGACCGAGCCCAGGTCGGCCGCCGACAGCGAGACGGACAGGTCGCCCTTGCCGCCGGCCAGCGGCTTGCGCGCGCCGTTGACGGTAAGCGCGGCCTCCCACGGCGTGCCGCTATCGCCGCCCGCCGCGCGCGCGGCCAGCAGCAGCGCAATCAGCCTGCGTGGAGAGATAGGAACGGTTGCCCAGGCGCGACGCGAGCTGGCCGAGCAGGTTCTCGCGGCGTTCGTGGCGCAGATCGTGGCGGGCCATGAGAGCGTACGACAGCGCATCGTCGCGCACCGCCGAGCCGTAGTCGCCCAGCCACTCGTCGTAGTAGTAGGCGCCGGCGCCGCGGCGGCTGATGCCGTAGTCGCGCGACATGGCTTGCTCCAGCGCCGTCTTCATGCGGCCCTCATCGCCCATGAGCTTGAAGGCGGCGGCGAGCTGCACCAGCGGCAGCGGCGAGCGCGTGCGCGCCTCCTGGTAGCTGTCGAACAGCTGGCGCACGGTGGACAGCGGCGCCTTGCCGTCGCGCGCCAGGCGCCAGCCGCCGGCCGCCAGGCCGGCAAAGCGGCGATGGTCTTCGCGCAGGATGTTGGCGTCGCCGCTGTCGTAGCGGCCGGACTCCAGGTTGCGCCGCAGATTGGGCGACCAGGCGCCGAAACTGCCCGCGCCCTGCTGGAGCTGCTCCAGCAGCCAGGCGCGCGAACGGTCCAGGGAAGCGTCGGGCACGGCGAAGCCGTTGTCGCGGGCGTCCTGCATGAAACCCACGGCGTAGGCCGTCAGCCACACGTCGCGCGAGGAATAGTCTCCCCACAGGCTGTAAGCGCCGGCGGCGTTGCGCATGCCGGCCAGGCGGCCCAGGGCGCCGGCCACCTTGGCCTCGCGCTGGGCCTGGGTGCGCGGCTTGAGGCCGAATTGCCGGGCGGCGCCTTCATCGATCAGCACCCAGGGCAGCGTGGCGCTGATGGTCTGCTCGGTGCAGCCGTAGGGATAGTTCAGCAGATCCTCGACCAGCCGGTTCACGTTGAAGGGCGGCCGGTTGGACAGCGTGAGGCTGACGGTGGCGGAGTCCGGGTAATAGGACGACACCCACGCTGCCTGCGCCGGCTGCGTCTCGCCCGGATTCAGCCGCAGGCGCCGCACCTGACGCTCGGGCGCGTGCGCCGGCTGCACCTGCAGCACGGACTCGCGCACGATGCGCACCGGCTCGGGGCCGCCCTGCCCGTCCACGGTCAGACGCATCAGGCCCAGGCCGTAGGAGCCGGTGGCGGCGGCATTGAAGCGCAGCGTGGCGCGCTGCTTGTCCTGCAGCGTCAGCGTGCGCGTGCCATCCGGGATGGCCAGCGGATCCAGGGCCTCCAGTTTGACCGTCACCTTCTGCGCGGCGCCGCTCAGGTTGGTAACGTCCAGCGCGATGGCGGCCTGGTCTCCCGGCGTAATGAAGCGAGGCGTGTTCAGCTCTGCCACGATGGGCGCGGCCACCACCATCTCGGCGTCGGCGCTGCCGTAGTTCTCGGGCGTGAAAGCCACGGCCATCAGCCGCAGCGTGCCGTTGAAATCCGGCAGGTCCAGCGCGATGTCGGCCTCGCCCCGGTCGTTGAGCGCCACCGGGCCGGAGAACAGGTCCACCAGCTTCACCTTCTTGGGCAGGCTTTTGCTGTCGCCGCGCATGGCGGCGTCGCCGCCCCATTTCAGCTTGCCCTGCGTGCCGTCCATTTTCTCGATGAGCTTGCCGTACATGTCCAGCAGCTCGGGCGCGTAGCGGTGTTTGCCGAAGAAATAGTCCAGCGGATCGGGCGTGGCGTACTGGTTGATGTTGAGAATGCCCACGTCCACGGCCGACAGCGTCACCGTGGCCCGCTTGCCCTGCGCGCCGTCGACCTTGACGCGCACCGTGGCCTTGCGCTCGGGCTCGGTCTTGGACGGCGCCGATATCTGCACGCCGAGCTTGCGGTCGGCGCTGGCGATGGGCAGATAGGTCAGGCCCAGCGCGCGCGCCGGCGTCACGCGGTCGCCCTCGCTGCCGGGGCGGAACACCGCGGCGGCAATGTACAGGTCGTGGCGCTTCCAGCTCTGGTCCACCGGAATCTCGACCTCGGTGCCCGTCGCCTTGACGGCCACCCAGCTGGACCACAGCATGCGGTCGCCTTCCACCGTGACGAGCGCCTGGCCGTCGTGCGGCGGCGTGAGCGTGAGCTTGACCGTATCGCCGGGCCTGGCCGGCACGCCTTCCAGCTTCATCTGCACGCGGTCGGGGCGGTTGCCCATGGCGTCGGCGTCCTGCGCGTTCCAGCCGGCGTAGAAGCGGTAGCGCAGCGTCTGGCCGGTTTCCGGGTCGGCCAGCTCCAGGCGGTAGCGGCCCCACTTCACGGCCACGGTGAACTGGGTGCGGTCCTCGAGCGCGATTTCGCGCGAATCGACCAGCTCTTCAGTCTCGGTGTAGCCGCTGTTCCAGCCCCGCTGGTCGTCGAAGCGCCAGTAATACTGGCGCTCTTCGCGGAACAGGCGCATCTGCGCCCGCGCCAGCGGCGCGATCTTGCCGGAGGCGTCCACACGCAGGGCCTCGAAGACGGCGGGCGCGCCTTCGCGCGTCACGTCGCCCTCGAACTGCGGGCGCACGGCGATCAGCTTGTCGGCCGGCCACACGCTGCGCTCGATGGAGCGCACCACCGGCCGTCCGCCCGACTCCAGCAGGCTGGCCGACACGCGCACCTTCATGGGCGAATGCGTGCCCGAGGTCTGCGGATCGATTTCGAGCTGTGCGCCGCCCTGGTCGTCCAGCGCGGTTTCGGGCAGCTCCTGGAAGTGCCGGCGGCTGTCGTCGGCCACGTCGCCGAAAATGAATCCGGGCCATTGCTGCGGCAGCGCGTGGCGGTCGCGCTTGACCTGGAAGCTCGACAGCAGGCGGTTGCCCGCCGCGGGCGCGCCGTACAGGTAGTCGCCCCGCACATCCACAGTGAGCGGCTCGTCGGGCGCCAGCACCGGCTGCGTCGAAGTGAGCAGCAGCTTCATGCGCTCGGGCAGGAACTCCTCGACCTGGAACTTCCAGGACGCGTCGGCGTTCCTGGCGGACGGGTCGACCCGCAGCTCCAGCAGCCAGGAGCCGGTCTGGGCGTCCGGCGGCAGCTCGATGGCGTGCTCCACATAGCCCGGCAGGTCTTGGGCCGGATGCCAGAGCGAAGTCTGCACCACGCGGCCGTCGGGACGCTTGAGGGTGGCGGTGAGCGGCGAAGGCGCGAGCGGGCGGCCGTCGAGGTCGCGCGGCAGCACCGACACCTGGAAGGTTTCGCCCGGGCGGTACAGGTTGCGGCCCGCGTACACGAAGAGGCTGTTGGGACGCGAGACGTGGCCGCCGATGTCGAACTCGGACAAGTCCAGCGCCGGTTCGCCCAGCGCGAGCACCGTCATTTCCTTGCCGCGCGAGGCGCGGATGACGCGCGCATTGGCGAAGCTGCCCTCGAAGCGCACGTGGCCGTCCTTGCCGGACGCCGCCTTGGCCAGCGCCTTGCCGGCGCCGTCCACCAGCTCGAACTGCGCGCCGGAAATGGCCTGGCCGCTCTTGAGCGACACCGAATACGCTTCGATGCGGTCGGCGTAGCGGCGCGCATGCAGCCCGATGTCGCTGACGTAGAAATAGGTGACCTGGTACTCGTAGCGGAACCGGCCGGGCTGGCTCATGACTGCGATATAGATGCCGGGCTCCTGCAGCTCCTTGATGCCTTCCACCGGCAGGAACGTCACGTGGCGGCGATTGGGCTTGTCGTCGGTGAGGAAGCGGCCCTGGTAGACGCTGGTGGTCAGCGTGTTGAGCCGGTCCAGGTCCCAGTTGCTGACCGAACCTTTCAGGCTGCGGTTGTCCGCGTAGCGCCAGCCGTCTTCCTCTTCTCCCTCGTCTTCGTCGTCCGCCGCCGCGCCGCCGCGGCCCACGCCCAGCACTGTGTCGAACAGTTCGGGCACGCGCTCGGGCGCGACGCGCAGAAACTGCACGTCCACCTCGGGCACGTTGACGGTGGCCACCGGCAGCCCGCCGTTCTGGCCCGCCGGCAGCACCACGCCGCGGCTGGCGAAGTAGAACGAAGGCGGCATCGCCTGCGTACTGACCTGGCAGTTCGAGGCCGAGGCCAGGCTGGCCTTGCCGCCCGCGCCCGGCAGACCGGCGCGGATGGAAATGGCGTTGGCGCGCTGCGGCTGCACATAGGGGAAATACACCATGCGGGGGTTGTCGCCCACCACCCAATTGCCCTTCAGGATCTTGCCCTTGGGCGCGGCGTCGCCCGGCCGCACCGAGGCGGGCTGGTCGCCGGGCGCTGCGGCGCTCTCGGGCGCCATCCTCGTCGCGCCTGGCCGCGCCGGTGTCGGTCACCTGCAGAAAGCTGTCCAGGTCGGCCTTGGCGTCCACCGGCTGGGTGAACGTCACCGCCAGCGCCAGCAGCGTCTTATATTGGCGCGGCTGGCAATTGAGCGCCGCGAAGGGGTCGGCCTCGCCACGACGGCGCTGGCGGGCAGCGGAGGCTGCGCGGGCTGGGCCGGCGCGGTCGCCGCCGCGCCCGGGGCCGCCGACGCGCGGTTCGCGCCCGCGCCGGGCTGGCCCGGGTTGCCCATCCACCAGCCCACGCCCACGGCGCCCGCCACCACGATGGCGCCGGCAATCGCCAGCCAGGTCTTGCTGAACTTTCCACTCACGGCGACTCTCCCCGCTTACTTCGATACGACGCTCCTTTGCGGCGGAGCTGCCGACCCGCTGGCGTCCGGCCATGCCGAGGCCCGAACTGCACCGGCGCCGCCATGGCGCGGTACGACAATGACAACGCCGCCCGGGGGCGGCGCTTGTTTCTGGTTTTCTCTTACACGGGTTCCATCACGCACTGCAGCGGATGCTGGCGCGCGCGGGCATATTGCCCCACTTGGGCGATGCGCGTGGCCGCGACGTCGCGCGGATAAACCCCGCACACCCCGCGTCCTTCGTGATGCACCTGCAGCATGATGCGCGTGGCTTCTTCGTGATTCTTGTTGAAGAACTTCTGCAGGACTTTCACCACGAATTCCATCGGCGTGTAATCATCGTTCAACAGCACGACCTGGTACATCGGCGGCGGCGCAACTTTCGCCGGCGCCTTTTCGACGGCCAAATCGTGCTGGGTATCCAAGGTAGAACTCATAGCGCGCGTATTCTATTTAAACGGGGAACGATCTGCTGGCAACTTACCAAGAATTACACGTAGAAATGCGTAGTTTCCATACTTGACGCGACAAAGAAAAGCGGCGCATTATCCACGCATTCTGGGGGGTTTTCTACAGGAAAAATCTGCCAGAAAACCGGAGGGGGGACAGGGGTCTAGACCGCAATGCCCTTCTGTCAAACATACGATTCAGTGAGGCAGTCCGCATGTCTGATACGACCGCAACCGCCGTCCAAGGGGACAATCCCAAATCGACGGGCACCGTCAAATGGTTCAACGATGCAAAGGGGTTCGGCTTCATCACGCCCGACGACGGCGGTGAAGATCTCTTCGCCCACTTTTCGTCCATCCAGATGAATGGTTTCAAAACCCTGAAGGAAGGCCAGAAAGTCGCCTTCGAAATCATCCAGGGGCCCAAAGGCAAACAGGCGCTGAATATCACTGCGGCCTGAGCGCCCTATGGCGCGGCAGGCTTGTTGCGCCATAATCCGGGGCGGGGCTTTCGAGCCCCGCCCCGTTGTTTTTGCGCGGACGCAACCGTGGATGTCATCGCGGATGCCGCCGCGCAACGCACGGCTCCAGACATGCCGGCGCGCCCGCGCCCGCATGCCCTCGCTGCTACGCAGTTCCTCATTTTTACTACCGCATCGCCTCATGCTGAAAAACGCCGTCCTGTTTCCGATCCGCCGCATGCAATCCGCCATGGCGTCCCGAGAGCGGCAAAGGCGGCGCTGGCCGCCCTTGCGCTGGCCATCGCCGCGCCTGCCCACGCGCAACCGGCCGATGGCCCGCAGCCGCGCCTGCCCGTGGTCCAGCTCTCGGCAGGAATCCATATTATCCACGCAGAAGTGGCCGACACGGAATCCACCCGGCGCGCGGGGCTGATGTTCCGACGCGAACTGCCGGGCAACGAAGGCATGCTGTTCGTCTTCGAGAACCCCGACGTGCAGTGCTTCTGGATGCGCAACACGCTGGTGCCGCTGTCCATCGCCTTCATCGCCGATGACGGCACCATCGTCAACATCGACGACATGGCGCCCCAGACCGACGACGGCCACTGCGCCAAGAAACCCGTGCGCTACGCGCTCGAAATGGCTCAGGGCTGGTTCGCCGAGCATGGCGTGTCGGCGGGCCGGAAAATCGACGGCCTGCCCTGAACAGGGCCTTTTTCACCGGAGAGCGGCCGCCGCCCAAGAAAAAGAGCCCTGACGGGCTCTTTTTCTTGACGTTCATGGCGCGTCTGACAGGCCGGGCGCGCCATGAACGCCCGGAAACATCCCAAGGCGCTCAGACCCGCTCGAGGACCAGCGCGATACCCTGCCCCACCCCGATGCACATGGTGCACAGCGCATAGCGGCCGCCGCTGCGGTGAAGCTGGTTGATGGCCGTGGTGGCCAGGCGGGCGCCGCTCGCGCCCAGAGGGTGGGCCAGCTCGATCGCGCCGCCGTTGGGGTTGACGCGGG
>NZ_LHSJ01000219.1:0-7185 GCF_001270295.1 Achromobacter sp. DMS1
CGCCCAGGCTGTGGCCCGCGACCACGTCGGCTCGCGTCCGCCGGCCGCGCGCCAGGCGGCGTAGAAAGCCGCGCCGGCGGTCAGCATGACGGGCTGCGTGTTGGTGGTCAGGTTCAGTTCTTCGGCCGGGCCTTGCGCGATGAGGGCGCCCAGGTCCTGTCCCAGCGCCTGCGAGGCGCGGGCCACGGTATCGGCAACCGGCTGCACGCCGCTCCAGGCATCCAGCATGCCGACCGACTGCGAGCCCTGGCCCGGAAAGACAAATGCGATTTTCATGATTGACCGTGTAGTGATTTTGGATCTTTAAGGATTGTCAGGCGCGGCCACCTGGCAAACACGGCGCGGCGGCCGCCCTGCCTTTCGGCGGCTACATGCGCGCCAGCACGGAACCCCAGGTGAAACCGCCGCCCACGCCCTGCATCAGCACGAGCTGGCCGCGCTTGACCCGACCGTCGCGGCGCGCCACGTCCAGGGCCAGGGGCACGCTGGCCGCCGACGTGTTGGCATGGCTGTCCACGGTGATGACCACCTTGTCCGTGGACACGCCCAGCTTGCGCGCCAGGAAATTCAGGATGCGCACGTTGGCCTGGTGCGGGATCAGCCAGTCCACGTCGTCGATCTGCACGCCGGCCTCGGCGCAGGTGTCGCGCGCGGAACGGTCGAGCACGGTGACGGCCTGCTTGAAGACGGCCTGGCCGTCCATGCGCAGGAAGGGATCGCCGGTGACGTCGCCGTAGGCCACGTTGCCCGCCGCGCTCAGGATGCGGGTCTGGCTGCCGTCGGCGTGCAGTTGCGCGGCCATGATGCCCGGCTCGTCGGCGGCCTTGAGCACCACGGCGCCCGCGCCGTCGCCGAACAGCACGCAGGTGCTGCGGTCGTTCCAGTCGAGGATGCGGGAGAACACTTCGGCGCCGATGACCAGGGCGCGGCGCGCGCGCCCGGCGCGGATGAAGCTGTCGGCCGTGGTGAGGGCGTACACGAAGCCGCTGCACACGGCCTGCACGTCGAACGCCGCCGAACCCTTGGCGCCCAGGTTGGCCTGGACCAGGCAGGCCGTGCTCGGGAATACGTAGTCGGGGGTGGAGGTCGCCAGCACGATGAGGTCGAGCTCGGATGCGTCCACCCCGGCGTCGGCCAGCGCGCGGCGCGCGGCCTCGGTGGCGAGCTGGCTGGTGGTGACGCCGCGCTCGGCGAGGTGGCGCTGCCGGATGCCCGTGCGCTCGACGATCCATTCGTCGGAGGTGGCGATGTTCCGCGTTGCCAGTTCCGCGGCAAGCTGGTCGTTCGAAACCACGCGTTCCGGCAGGAAGCTGCCGGTGCCCGCGATTACGGAGTATTTCATTGCGGTATCCATCAAGCGGTGTCTCCAGCCACGTTCCCCGCGGGCGGCGCCACGCCCTCTCCCGATTGAACGCGCTTGGTAATCTGCGCGACCGTCTGCGCGGTGCGCTCCAGCAGTTTACTCACTACGGCCTCGCGGGCGCGCTGCAAGGCGAAACCGAACGCGTAGGCGTCGGCCGAGCCGTGGCTCTTGATGACCACGCCGCGCAGGCCGAGCAGCGCCGCCCCGTTGTAGCGACGGTTGTCCACGCGCTCGCGCAGACGGTTGAGCACGGGCTTGGCGACGGCCCCGGCAAGCAATGTGATCAGGTTGCGCTTGAATTCTTCGCGGATGACGCTGGACAGCATCTTGGCCAGCCCTTCGACGGACTTGAGCACCACGTTGCCGACGAAGCCGTCGCAGACGACCACGTCCACCGTGCCCTTGAAGATGTCGTTGCCTTCCACGTTGCCGTAGAAATTGAGCGGACTGGCCCGCAGAAGCTCGGCGGCTTCCTTCACGACCTCGTTGCCCTTGATGATTTCTTCGCCGATGTTGAGCAGGCCGACCGACGGGTTCTCGCGATGGTCGACGGCCTGGGCCAGCGCGGCGCCCATGATGGCGAATTGCAGCAGATGCTCGGCGCTGCAATCGACGTTGGCGCCCAGGTCCAGCACCGTGGTGGCGCGGCCGGTCTGGTTGGGAATCGAGGTGGCGATCGCGGGACGGTCTATGCCCTCCAGCGTCTTGAGGACGTAGCGGGAAATAGCCATCCAGGCGCCGGTGTTGCCCGCGGAGACGCAGGCGTCGGCGCGCCCGTCCTTGACGGACTGGGCGGCCAGGCGCATGGAGGAATCTTTTTTGCGGCGCAGGGCGACCTCGACGGGGTCGTCCATGGCGACGACCTCCGTGGCCGGCACGATTTCAAGGCGATCGCGGTCCACGCCGCGGTGCTCGGAGAGCGCCGCTTCGATGGCGTCGGGAAGCCCGACCAGCAATAGCCGGGTATCCGGAAATTGCCGGGCGAACTCGATCGCAGCCGGAATCGTGACGGGCAGGCCGAAGTCGCCGCCCATGCAGTCTATGGCGATGCGTATCACGGGAGCCAGGTATCAGCGCTCAGCCGAAATGGTCCGGGTACGAGTCCGGCCCGGGGGCCTTATTCGTCAGCCTTGGTCTTCAGGACCTTGCGGCCGCGGTAGAAGCCGTTGGGGCTGATGTGGTGACGCAGGTGCGTTTCACCCGTGGTGGGCTCGATGGCGGTCGAGGGGTTCACCAGAAAATCGTGCGAGCGGTGCATGCCGCGCTTGGACGGGGACTTCTTGTTTTGTTGAACAGCCATGATGACTCCTAGAAACGGGGCGCATTGTACGCCAAGCGACCCGATGTTGATCTCAATCTTTGTGCTTCAGTTGTTCCAGCACCGCAAACGGCGACGGACGTTCGGCGGCCGGCTCCTGGGGAGCCCCGCCCTCGCTGGCCTGCGCGCCCGGGCATACATCATGCTTGGGCACGTAAGGAACGCTCAGGATGAGCTCGTCCTCGACCTGGGCCAGCAGGTCGAAATGACGCGATCCCACCACCTTTTCAGGCTGGCCGGACGCGAAATCCTGTTCTTCGGCACCGTCGTCCTCGCCGGAAGCGAATTCGTCTTCCAGGTCGGCCTCCGACTTGACCAGCTGCAGCGTCACGCGGCTGTCCACCGGGTAGGTGAACAGCTCGTTGCAGCGCTGGCAGACCAGGACCGGATCGGCCTGGATGTGCAAATGCAGCAACGGCTCGCCTTGCAGCAGGCCGCTTTTCGCCTCCTCGCCGCGCACACTCCAGCGCACGAGCCCCGCCTCGCCTTCCGGCTGCGCGGGCAGCCCCTCGGCAAAACGCAGCAGTCGCGCCAGAGGCACGACGCCGTGCGCTTCCCTGCCCTGGCGGGCAAAAGCAAAAGCGTCTATGCGAGTATCCATGCCCGAGCCCGGCGTTCCAGCGGTAAAAAGAAAAACGAAATCAAGGCCAAGCCGCGGCAGCAATCAAGGCCAGCCGCCAGATCCGGCAACAGATCCGTCCGGCTTGCGCCCCCGCCTGCGCCCCTCGCGCCACCGTGTCCACAGATGGTCGGAAGTCCTGCCGGCACCGACGGCCCAGGAGCCTGCCCTGCTTAAAACACGACGGCCGCGCCGCGGCAAAAAGCGTCGCGGCAAACCCAGGGCAAAGCAAATTTGCCGCAAAACGTTAGATAATACTGTGACTTACGCAACATCGTCAAATATCGCATGCCCCAGAACACGCCCCGCCTGATCCTCGCCTCGAGCTCGCGCTACCGCAGGGAGCTGCTCGCGCGCCTGCGCCTGCCCTTCGAGGCCATTTCTCCCGATGTCGACGAAACGCCTCGGCCGGGCGAAGCGCCCGAAGCGCTGGCGCTGCGGCTGTCGGTGGCCAAGGCCATGGCCGTCGCGGCCACGCGCCCCGGCCGCATCGTGATCGGCTCCGACCAGGTGGCCACGATGGATGGCCGGCCCATCGGCAAGCCCGGAGATTTCGCCCGCGCGCAGGCTCAGCTGCGGGCGCTGTCCGGCCAGACGGTGGAATTCCACAGCGCGCTGGCCGTGACGGACGGCCAGCGGGTGGAAAAGGCCGACGTGGTGACGCGCTGCCGTTTCCGCACGCTCTCGGCCCAGGCCATAGACACCTATCTGCGGGCCGAAGAGCCCTACGATACCGCAGGCAGCGCCAAGGCGGAAAGCCTGGGCATTGCGCTGATGGAAAGCATCCAGAGCGACGATCCCACCGCCATCATCGGCCTGCCCCTCATCGCGCTCACCCGCATGCTGGCGGGGTTCGGGCTCGACCCGCTGGAAGCGCCGGGAGCCGGCGCATGAGCGGCGCGCTGCACCTGATTCCCGTCGGCCTGGGCGATGCCCCCATCGAGCGCTGGCTGCCCGCCGAAACGCGGGCGCTGGCCGGCCGGCTCGACACCTATATCGCCGAAAACGCCAAGACGGCGCGCGCCTTCCTGAAGCTGGCGGGCACGACGCGCCCCCTGCAGGAAATCGCCATCCACACGCTGGACGACAAGACCGACGCGCGGCAGATCCAGTCCTGGCTGGAGCCGCTGCGCCAGGGCGCGGAAATCGGGCTGGTTTCGGAGGCCGGCTGCCCCGCCGTGGCCGACCCCGGCGCCAGGGTCGTGGAAGCCGCGCACCGCATGGGGCTGACCGTGCGTCCCTGGGTGGGGCCCTCGTCCATCCTGCTCGGGCTGATGGCCAGCGGCCTGGACGGCCAGCGCTTTGCCTTCCACGGCTACGCGCCGGTGGACGCGGGCGAGCGCGCGCGGCAGCTGCGCGCCTGGGAGCAACTGTCCGCCCGACAGAACCAGACCCAGCTGCTCATCGAAACGCCCTACCGCAACGCGGCCATGTTCTCCACCCTGCTTTCGGCGCTGCGGGGCGACACGCGGCTATGCGTGGCGCGCGCGCTCACCACGCCGGACGAATGGATCGCCACGCATACGGTGGCGGAATGGAAGCAGCGCCCGCCCCCGGCGCTGGACAAGATGCCCACCCTGTTCCTGTTCCTGGCGCGCTGAGCCATGCCGCGATATGTCCTGATCGCGCTGGCCGCGGCCTTGCTGGCGGGCTGCGCCCACCGCGGGCCGCCCGGGCTGGACGTGGACACGTCCGTAACGGCGGTCAGCCAGGGCAGCCGCGTGCGCAGCATCGTGCTGCACTACACCACGCTCGACGACGTACATTCGCTGGAAGAACTCTCGCGCGGCAAGGTCAGCGCGCACTACCTCATCCAGGAAAACGGCAAGACCTGGCAGCTGGTGGACGAGAACCGCGCCGCCTGGCATGCGGGAGCCAGCGCCTGGCAGGGCATCACGGCCATGAACAGCACGTCCATCGGCATCGAATTGGTGAATCCGGGCTGGACGCCGGGGCCGGACGGCGTTGCCGTCTGGCGCCCCTACGATCCGCGGCAACTGCGCTCGCTCGTCCTGCTGGCGCGCGATATCGCCCAGCGCCACGGCATCGCCCCCGAGAACATCGTGGGCCACAGCGACATCGCACCGCAGCGCAAGGTGGACCCGGGCCCGCTATTCCCCTGGAAGTGGCTGGCCAGCCAGGGCATAGGACGCTGGTACGACGAGGCCGCCGCCGCCGCCCACCTGGCGCGGCTGCAGCAGGAGCCGCTGCCCGGCATCGCATGGTTCCAGGCCCAGTTGCAGCGCCTGGGCTACGCCGCGCCCCAGACAGGCCAGGCCGACCGCGAAACGAGCAACGTGCTGGCGGCGTTCCAGATGCACTACCGGCCCTCGCGGCACGACGGACAGCCCGACGCCGAAACCGCGGCCATCATGCTCGCCCTGCCCTGACCCGGGCCCATTGCGTCAGCGCCGGGCGCGGCCGCGCAGCCATGCGGCCACCCGGTATCCCAGCAACAGCGCGAGCACCGCGCCGTACAGCGCGGGCTGGGTGAAATCGTTCTTGCCCGCCTTGTGCCACCAGTAGTGCAGGATGGCGAGCAGCCCGATCAGGTAGACCGCCCGATGCAGCGCCTGCCAGCGCCGGCCCATGCGCCGCATGGCCCATTGCGTGGAGGTGGCGGCCAGGGCGCACATGAGCACAAAGGCGGAAAACCCGGCCAGGATGAAAGGCCGCTCGCCCAGATCCCGCAGCATGGAGGCGGGATCCAGGCCGCGGTCCCACCAGACCCAGGCAAGAAAATGCAGGGCGCCGTAGAAAAAGGCGTACAGGCCGCACATGCGCCGCACCCGCACCAGCGCCGGCTGGCCGGCGAGGCGGCGCAGCGGGGTGATGGCCAGGGTGGCCAGCAGGCAGACCAGGGTCCAGGTGCCGGACGAGCGCGTCAGGAACTCCACCGGGTTGGCGGTCAGGCCGTCGTGCAGCCCCAGCCACACCCAGCGCAGCAGCGGCGCCAGCCCGAGCAGGAACAGCACGGGCTTGAACCGGCCCACCGCCCGGGCGGACCACTGCGCGCCGCGCGCGGCGGCAGGAGCGGCATCAGGCATGGGCGCTCAGTAATTGGCCTTCAGGTCCATGCCCTGGTAGAGCGACGCGACCTGCTCGCCATAGCCGTTGAACATCAGGGTCTTGCGCTTGGGGGCGAAGAAGCCGTCTTCGCCGATGCGCCGCTCGGTGGCCTGGCTCCAGCGCGGATGCGGCACGTTGGGGTTCACGTTGGCGTAGAAGCCGTATTCCTGCTGGGCGGCCTTGGTCCATGACGACACGGGCTGCTGCTCCACGAGCCGGATCCGGACCAGCGACTTGGCCGACTTGAAGCCGTACTTCCAGGGCACGGCCAGGCGCAGGGGCGCGCCGTTCTGGTTGGGCAGCACCTTGCCATACACGCCGAACACCAGCATGGTCAGCGGATGCATGGCCTCGTCCATGCGCAGGCCCTCGACGTAGGGCCAGTCCAGCACCCCGCTGCGCACGCCCGGCATGTTCTCGTGCTGCACGACGGTGGTGAATTCCACGAACCTGGCGTTGGCCGTGGGCTCGACCTGCTTGAGCAGGTTGGCCAGGGAGTAGCCCACCCAGGGAATCACCATGGACCAGCCTTCCACGCAGCGCAGCCGGTACACCCGCTCTTCCATGGGCGCCAGCGCGAGCAGGTCTTCGATACCGTAGGTGCGCGGCCGGGCGGCCTCGCCTTCCACGCTCACCGTCCACGGACGCGTCTGCAACCTGCCGGCATGCTCGGCCGGATCGCTCTTGTCGAGGCCGAATTCGTAGTAGTTGTTGTAGGAAGTGACATCCTTGAAGGGAGTCGGCTTGTCCAGCACGCTGAGCCCGGCGTTGGGCTTGCCCGGCAAAGCCCCCGGCCCGGCCGCCCGGGCCGGGCGC
>NZ_LHSJ01000022.1:0-27494 GCF_001270295.1 Achromobacter sp. DMS1
AGGTGGGTCAGATTTACTCCGACGGGGTGGGTCAGTATTACACCGGCGCTAACAACCAGGCAATAACCGGCATACCAGTCAGGCGATTATCATTTGAGGCCACCGCAAACCGCAGCAATGGCTTAATCTTGTCATAGAGTTCGCTGTGGGAAACCGAGGTTCCGGCGATCATCTTCCGTTCGGCTTCGTAGGAGCAGATCGACGCAATCGCGTCCGGAACAGCACTCCAAGAGGAAAACACAAGGGCCTTGGTCAAGCCATCCTTGTCCTGGTATGCGCCGCCAGGCTCGATATACGGCATGGAAGGCGGCATCCATAAAAGCTGCCACATGCCCTTATCAATCGTGTCTTCAAAAAGTACGCGCATCCTCGGATTGGCAGGATCGAGAGCCTGATAGCCTTCAAATTTACCCTTCGTCAGCAACTGCCCATTTGCCGACGAAAGAGTTCCGCGAAGAGCATCTGAAGGGGCATTCAACTGGGCATCCAGCTTATGCCGCAGCTCATAATGCTTCAGAAAGTTGATCAGGTAAGGCGCAGACTTCCAGTATTCGATTGGCTCCCCGGCCTTGACACAGATTGCCACCGCGTCAACCGTCGCGGCGTGCTGAAGGTCCGCTGGCGTAAGGGGAGCCATCCGTTCAATCTCGGTCATCATCGAGTTATGATCACGAGTCGTCGCGACCCGTTCTGTTCGACACATGACCTTCAGGAGCGCTCGTTCAAGTTCGGCCTTTTTCCCCGGTTGACATACCGACCCCTTCGCGCAGGCATGGAGCGTCGTTCGATGTTCTGACAAGAGATTTTTGACCGCATCGACCTCACCGGAATCATTGAAGAGGAAGTTCAGCGTCCTGATGAAATCTGGATAGTGGTCGTCCTCGTCATTCTCCTGGTCGAGGGTGAACATCTTGTAGGGCGTTGCGGACAGCAGGAGAACGCGAACGTCGGGATGTTCAAAGAGCGCGGTCGCCAGCATGGAGGCTTCGTCATCGCCATCCAACAGGTGCTTGAATCGTTGGAACTCATCAAGGATGACCAGATCGGGCTCAAGCGCGGAAAGGCACACTGAAGCCAGCTTACTTCTGAGTTTTCCGATCAGGTCGTAGCGAAGTTCGGAGTCCTCCCAGGGGATTTTGCTGTAGTCCCGGTAACGAGCAAAGCGTTCACAGCCTTCCTTAAGGGCCGCATACAGTTCGGCATCCTCAATAACTGCCCGACGGAAGGCCTTGGAAAGGTCTACATCCAGATCCTCTGCTGGGAGTTTTTTGGCCTTGGCTCGCCAGTTGTCCTTACCTGCTGTCGCCTGAAGAATGTTGAGGAGGCCTACGCGCAGCCGTCTGCGTCGTTCATTTTGCGCCAGGGGCAAGTCGTACAGCATCCGATAGAGGATAGCCCGTTCGTCGGCATGCCCCCCTCGACTACGCGCATGGTCGAAGGCGGTGCCGGGCGTCAGGCTGATGAAATTCACCTTGTTCTTTCGTAGTGACCGCACTTGTCTGGGAAGGTAAGTCAGCCGCGTGGCGATTGAAAAACCATCAGTGTCGCTGACATTGAGCCGATTGACATTCTGGGTTGCGATGGCGGCATTGGAGCAGATGTAGATCACATCGACCCGATCCACCTCGTCCTGAAGGTGCTCCAAGGTCTTGGCAATGATTCCCCTAGCGACAAGCGTTTTCCCGAGTCCAACTTCATCGGCGATCAGAAAACGGGAAGTTGGGTCATCGCCATAGAGCCGCTTGAAGACGTAATCCACGGTCTTCCTCTGGAAATCTTTCAGACCGGCCAAGGCGGGAGTTGATAAAAAGCGGTTGCTACGCATCACGCCTCCCGATAGCCGATTCAAAAACCGTCCAGAGGTCTAAAAAATCCTCGGGGATAATCGCATTCTTGCTTCCCTGGGACAGATCACGAACCAGCCCCGAGATTTCCGCCAGTCTCTCCGGGTGTCGACTGTACGTGCGGGTCAGCTCTTCCAGTAGCGGGATATCCTCACCGTCGGCTAACCGGGCCAACCATTTGGCAAGCCCGGAGCCACTACCTGGATCAAGTCCGGATACCTTATCATCCCCCAACAACAGTAGGAGATAACGCAGGAATCCCTCCTGATTGCTGATCACGGTTTGCAGGATGGCAGAGTTGCGTTCTTCTGGAACGCCGGTAACGGGAATATTCAGAACAAACCGGGCCGAAACGTCCGGATGGTTGGTCTTAAGCTCAAACGCGATGAGCCCCGTTACAGAAGAGGCGGAGAACTCTCCGAGGCCGATCCCACCGTTAGCATCGCCGTTAAGAATATCCACCGCGAAGTCCCGAGTAACGGTTATCGGCCATGCAATAGCACTGACGATCCCATCAAGGGATGGGATTTCTCCCGTCAACACCAATGCCCACAGGCCGTCCTTCGATCCCGGGCTGCATTCGATGGACAGAGCTGCTTCAGCTATCCGGGAGCGAGCCCTCTCAACGGATTCCTCAGCCGCCTGCCGGAACGCATCAATCTCTGCTTCCTTGCTCGTGTCGAAATCGACAAGATATTCACCTAATCCGTCAGCGCCAAGAAGCTCGTCGATGCCGCCAACTTTACTCTTCCGGCCAACCAGCCCGACCAGAATCTCGATATTTTTCGAAGCGCTCAGCGCCGCGTTGGTTGCATTCGCGGACCCCATGATCACATGGGTATAGTCTGAATAGTACCGGGTCTCAAACAGATAGACCTTTGCATGAAGACCGGTCGCAAGCGGCTGTTCGGTGGCTTCTTCTTCCTCGCCATCCTCGGTTTCCGCCGCGTCGTCCAGATGAAGACATTGCGTGAAGAGCTCGAGAGTCTCCTTCTTCAGGGCTGACAATGACTCAGGGCGTGAGATGAGAGCATCAGCGGCCTTGGTTTTTTTCGTCAGTGCCCGCAGGGCTTCGTCAGAACAGAACGGCGAGATGACGGCCATCCGATTTGCCATGGGAGGCTCCCAGTCAAACCCTTTCGTTCCTGGAAGATAGAAGGTCAGCTCGTCAAAGCCGTCGGGGAGTTCCCACTGGACTCGATGTAGCTCGTCCGCGAATCTGAGAGCTTGCTCGCTCCTGCCCGATTCCGTTGGTCCGGTAGCCAGATCAGGAAGTGTCTTGAAGAAATGTGCCAGCGGTTTATTTGATTTGGACTTCCTACCTGTAATCGTGCCTTCGAGCTGAAGTGACAGGTCCCAGGACTGATCGGTGGTCATGTTCCTCGTCAGGACCACCAGACGATACATCGAGCTGCTTTGATCGGGGCTGACAAAACGGATTGCCCAGACTTTTGGATGGAAGACGCCTCCGCCAGGGGCCGTTACCTCGACGACCATTTCCTCCAGAAACCCAAACAATGGATTGGGCTTGGCAATCTGGGGCACTTGAATCCGTCCTCGTTGCACATAGACGGTGATTCGTTTCGAGTACCTGCGGATGGCTTCAAGCACAGACAACGGGTCAGGATCGGTATGACCATCCGCCGCCATTAACGCCAGGTAGACAGGTGCCTCAAGCAGTAGGGCTGGGTCCATCGAAAAGGTGGTTGCAATGGCCTCGTCGAAAATCATCCCCGGCGGTGGGGTCAATGCAGAGGTATAAAGGCTCCGGGAGTTTGGGTTCAGGCATTTGCACATCCAGCGCGGCGGCCGCCTGCGGGTCGGCCAGCGCGGCGGAAAAACTCCGCTCGCGCGCCACGCGCACGCCCAGCTCGCGGAAGATGGCAAGCAGCGGCCGGCTGTTCAGGTCTTTTTCGCGGATGCGGGCGCCGATGTCGCCCGGCACCACCGTCACCAGATACGAGAACGGCAGCCCGCCATGGCTGCGCACCCGCACCGAGCGGTGCACCAGGGCGCCGGGCTCCAGTTCCAGGTGCGCGGCCACCGCCGCCGAAGCCGGCTCGGCCTCCAGCGACAGCAGGCGCACCTGTGTCTGCATGCCCATGCTGGCGAGATGCCGCATCAGCGAATCCATGTCGGCGCTGGGCTGCGGCGCGTCGACCCAGCCCCGGTCCACGGCGAAGGTGCCCTTGCCCTGGCGCCGCTCGATCAGGCCCTCGGCTTCCAGCGCCTCCAGCGAACGCCGCATGGTCAGGCGCGACACGCCGTACTCGGCGGCCAGCGCGTTCTCGCCCGGCATGGCCGCGCCGGCGGGGAACCCGCCCGCCGTCAGGCGTTGCCTGAGCAGCAGATAGACCTGGTGATAAAGAGGCAACGGATTCCTGGACACGGACGGCTCCGGACGAGGGCGCGCGGGTCAGTCGACCGTGGCGCCGGTGAACTTGACGATTTCGGCGTAGCGCGCGATGTCCTCGCGCACAAAGTCGCCGAGCGCCTGGGGTGTGCTGCTGACGGCCGTGGCGGCCTCGCCTTCCAGCAGGCGGCGGAACTCGGGCGTGTCCACCGCCTTGCGCGCCGCGCCATTGAGCGCCGCCACCGTCTCCGGCGGCAGGCCGGCCGGGCCGAAGAGCGCGAACCAGGCATTGGACTCGAAACCCTTGATGGCATCGCCGATGGGCGGCACGCCGGGAAACTGCGGCAGCGGCTGCGGACTGGTCACGCCCAGCGGCTTGAGCGCGCCGCTCTTCATGTGCGGCAGCGCGTTGAGCGAACTGGCGAACATCATGTCCACCTGCCCGCCCAGCAGATCGGTAATGGCCGGCGAGGTGCCCTTGTAGGGCACGTTGAGGATCTCCAGGCCCGCCATCATCTTCATGCGCTCGCCCGCCATGTGCAGCGACGAACCCAGGGCGCCGATCGCCATGGTGTACTTGCCCGGATGCGCCTTCACTTCGCGCAGGAACTCCGCCATGTTCTTCGCCGGAAAATCCTTGCGCGTCACCAGCACGCTGGGCACGTTGGCCAGCATGCTGATGGGCGTGAAGTCCCTGACCGGGTCGAACGGCAGGTTGCGGTAGAGCGAAGCATTGATAGAGAAGCTCGTGAAAGTGACCAGCAGCGTGCTGCCGTCCGCCTTGCTCTTGGCCACGTAGTCCGCCGCGATGTTGCCGCCTGCGCCCGGACGGTTCTCGACCACGACCGTGCACTTGAGATCCTGGCTCATGCGCTGGCCGATGCTGCGGGCCACGGTGTCGGTGGTGCCGCCGGGCGGCGCGCCCACCACCAGTTTGATGGCGGCTTCCTGCGCTCCGGACGGAGCGGCGAACGCGCAGGCCGCGGCGATGGCGCAGCCCATGGCCAGATGTCTGAACACAGTTGTCTCCCGATATGTTGTATTGATGTTAATACAAGTGTACCTTTGGCTGCCGCAAACGCGCAAGGCGGCCCCGCGTGCGCGACAATGCCGGCGGTTTGCCGCTCCGCGGCGGACTCCCCCCATCCCCCAACCCTTTTATTGGCATGGCGCGCCAGCGCGCCGGAGAATCGATGACCATGGAAGCGCCCCCATCCGCAAGCCGCCGGGGCGACGGCGGCTCGGGCAACCCCGCCCCGCCGCCCGGGAAGGCGCAGGCCGAAGCCGGCATTCCCTTCTCCGCCAGCGTGCTGCTGGGCATCGCCCAGATCCTCATCTGGGGCGGATCGTTCTTCCTGCTGTCGGTGCTGGCCGAGCCCATCCACCGCGATACGGGCTGGTCGATGACCTGGATCTACGGCGGCCTCACGGCTGGCGTGCTGGTTTCCGGCCTGCTCTCGCCGCAGGCCAATGTGTACATCGCGCGCGGGCATGGCCGCCGCGTGCTCATCCTGTCGGGCTGGATCGTGGCGGCCGGCCTGTGCGTCGTGGGCGCCGCGCCCGGCATTCCCGCGTTCATCGCGGGCTGGTGCCTGATCGGCGTAGGCATGGCCGGCGGCCTCTACGATCCGCTCTTCACCACGCTGGGCATCCGCCACGGACAGCGCGCGCGCCCGGTCATCAATGCCATTACCCTCATCGCCGGATTCGCCACCACCGTGGTCTGGCCCGCGCTGGCCTGGATGACCGGCCCGCTGGGCTGGCGCGCGACC
Source organism: Achromobacter sp. DMS1 (assembly GCF_001270295.1). Classification (NCBI taxonomy): domain Bacteria; kingdom Pseudomonadati; phylum Pseudomonadota; class Betaproteobacteria; order Burkholderiales; family Alcaligenaceae; genus Achromobacter; species Achromobacter sp. DMS1. The sequence goes on from NZ_LHSJ01000022.1 coordinate 5,970, forward strand.
TGCTGGGCCTATGCCGCCGTGCTGGCGCTGTGCATCGCGCCGCTTTACCTCAAGGCGCTGCCTCCGGACGCGCCCGCGGCCGCCGCGCTCCCGGCGCGCAAGCCCGCCGGCCGCGGCAGGCGGGCGCTGCCCCCGGGCATCTCCGCCGGCGACTACTGGCTGCTGTCGTTCGTGTTTTCGATTGCCGCCCTGTTGATGACGGCGGTGTCGGTGCAGATCATCGTGCTGCTGCAAGGCGCCGGGCACACGCTAGCCTCGGCCATCGCGCTCAGCGCGCTCATCGGTCCCAGCATGGTGCTGATGCGCGTGATCACGTTCTCCATAAAAAGCCTGCACCCCATCTGGATGGCCCTCGTCTCGGCCGCTTTCGTGGCGATCGGGCTGCTGCTGGTCAGCCTGGACCCGCGGGCCGCGGCGGCGGGCATCGTGTGCTACGGCATCGGCAACGGCCTGCGCGCGCTGGTGCGCGGCACGCTGCCGATCGCCCTGGTGCCGCAGTCCGCGCTGGCGCCGTGATGGGCAGGCTGGCCCGCTCGTCCCTGCTCTGCCAGGCGCTGACGCCGCTGGCCTGCGGCTTTCTCGTCACGCACGCGGGCGCGGCGGGCACGCTGTGGATACTGACGGCGCTGGCCGCGGTCAACTTCGGCCTGACCGCCTGGCTGCACCGGCGCGTCAAGGCAGCCGCGCTGCGTTGAGGCCGCGGGTCCGCGGCCGGGCGTCTACGCCCCGCCGGGCCGCAGGCCCGGCGCATGGCGCGCGTGCTCCTTGATGAGGCGCACGAAGCGCTGCACCTGGCGGCTGGGGCGCTCGAAGCGCGAGCGCACCAGGCTCAGCGACAGCGGAATCGACTCGCGCAGCGGCCGCGTCACCACGCCCGGCCATCCCTGCTGCCCGACGGAGAACTGGTCCACGATGGCCACGCCGGCGCCCACCCGCACCAGCGCGCAGGCCAGCTCGGCCCGCACGATGTCCACGGCCGCGTTCCAGCTTACGTTGGCGCGCTGGAACGCGGCGGCCACGAGCTGGCCGAAGGGAATATTGCGGCTGTAGAGAATCAGCCGGTACGCGGCCAGCTCCGCCAGCCCCACGTCGGGCTGCGCCGCCAGCGGATGCCCCTGCGGCAGGATGCAGACCATTTCGCCCGTGGCCAGCGGCTCCACCGCCAGATTGGGATGGTCGATGGGCAGCACCGACACGGCCAGCTCCGCCTTGCGGCCCAGCAGCTCGTGCGCCATGTCGGCCAGCAGCGTGGTGTGGTACTTGAGGCGCACGTTGGGGTAGAGCTCCAGGTACTGCGCGATCACGGGCGGCACGAAATTCAGCGCCAGGCTGGGGCTGGAGCACAGCGTCAGCGCGCCCTCGGGCCGCTCGGCCAGGTCGCGCGCGAGCTCGTCGATGCGCAGGGCCTCCTCGAACAGGGGCCCCACTTCCTGGAACAGCCGGTGCGCCTCCGGCGTGGGCGTGAGCTTGCCCTTGTCGCGCTCGAACAATTGCAGGCCCAGGCTCTGCTCGGTATGGGCAATGAGGCGGCTGATGGCCGGCTGCGACACGAAGAGCAGCTTTGCCGCGCCATTCATGGAGCCGGTCAGCATGACCGCCCTGAACACTTCCATCTGCCTCAGCTTGAATCTCATGGCCAATCCGATAATCGTTTGTTATATCCCCTGCGCAACTTAGCATAACCGCTCATTCCTGCCGTTCATTAGCATTCCGTCGATGGCCTGGCGCAACTTTCAGGTCGAATCGATAAAGGAAAAGCATGAAGATGAACATAGGTTTTATCGGCCTGGGCATGATGGGCCTGCCGATGCTCGAGAACCTCGCCGGCGGCGGGGACGGCTTCGGCATCCTGGCCTATGACCGGGATCCCGCGCGGCTGGCGCGCCTGGCGGCGCACCCCGCCTGGAACAGGACCCTGCGCCCGGCGGCGGGCCTGCAGGACCTGGCCGGGTGCGACGTGGTCATCACGATGCTGCCCGACAGCACCGTCACCAGCGCGGTGATCGAAGGCGAGCCGGGGCGGCCCGGGCTGGCGGCGCTGCTCAAGCCGGGCTGTGCTGCTCGACATGGGCTCGTCCAACCCCGCCGAAACGCTGCGCCTGGCGCCGCGCCTGCGGCAGGCCGGCCTTACGCTGATCGACGCCCCGGTTTCCGGCGCGGTGGCCAAGGCCGCCGCCGGCACGCTGGCCATCATGGTGGGCGCGGAAGCCGACGACCTGGAGCGCGTGCGCCCGATACTGTCCCGCATGGGCGCCTCGCTCATCCGCACCGGCGCGACGGGATCGGCGCACGCCATGAAGGCGCTCAACAACTATGTCTACGCCGCCGGGCTGCTCGCCGCCAGCGAGGCCCTGCTGATCGCCCGGCGCATGGACCTGGACCTGGACGTGTTCACCGACGTGCTCAACGCGTCCAGCGGCCGCAACGTGGCCACCGAAACCAAGCTGCGCCAGTTCATCGTGCCGGGCAGCTACAACGGCGGCTTCTCCCTCGCGCTGATGGCCAAGGACCTGCGCACCGCCAATGCGCTGCAGTCCCTGGCCGGCGTGTCCGCCGCGCAGCTGTCGCTGTGCGCCGAGCTGTGGCAGCGCGCCCGCGAGGAGATGCCGGCCGGCGCCGACAACACCGAAATCCACCGCTACCTGGAGCGGCTGAACGCTCCCGCGCCGGCCTGAGCGCCGGCGACGCCCATAACGACATCAGACAGGAGACAAGCCATGAAGCACACCGCCGCCGCGCTCAGGCTGCGCTCGGCCTGGGGCGCCGCCCTGCTGGCCGGCGCCGCCCAGGCCACGACCTACCCCGGCCACCCCATCCGCATGGTGGTTCCCTTTCCGCCCGGCAGCATCACCGACGTCGTGGCCCGCAGCCTGGGCAAGGCCATGGCCGACGACCTGGGCCAGCCCGTGGTGGTGGAGAACAAGCCGGGCGCCAACGGCATCATCGGCACGCACGATGTGGCCAGGGCCAGGCCCGACGGCTACACCCTGGTGGTGGTGGGCGTTTCCACGGCGGCCAGCGGCGTGAGCCTGTTCAAAGACCTGCCTTACGATCCCGCCAAGGATCTCTCGCCCATCGGCGCGGTGGCCGAAACCCCGTACCTGCTGGTGGGCTCGCCGCGCATGCCCGGCACCAAGGTGTCCGACCTGTACGCCTACGGCGCCCGGCATCCCGGCAAGCTGACCTACGCCTACGGCTCGGGCAGCGCCCAGGTCTTCGGCGCCAAGCTCGCGGCCATGGGGCATATCGAGGTCACGCCCGTTCCCTACCGCGGCGGCCCGCAGGCGCTCACCGACGTGATCGGCGGCACCGTGGACCTCACGTTCACCGATCTCGCCAACGGCCTGCAGCAGGCCCGCGCCGGCAAGGTCAAGGCGTATGGCGTCAGCACGCCGGAGCGCTTTGCGCTCGCGCCCGACATTCCCACGCTCAACGAAACCGGCGCCCCCGGCTTCGACCTCACCGTGTGGTTCGGCCTGATGGGCCCGGCCGGCCTGCCGCAGCCGGTGCAGGACCGCCTGTCCCGCTCGCTGGACAAGGCGCTGGGCAGCGACGAGCTCAGGCAGACCTACGCGCGCCAGGGCCTCACGGTCAAGACCCAGAGCCCGGCCGAGTTCGGCGCCTTCGTGCGCGCCGAAATCGGCAAGTGGGCCGCCATCGTCAAGGAAACCGGCATCCCGCCGCAATAACCCTCTTCCCGACTCTCCCGAACCAGGAATCCCGTCCATGTCGCTGATCGATATCCGCAAGCGCTGCCTCATCGTCGAAACCACGTTCCACGAGAACGGCCCGCCCCCCGAAAAACCCCTCAGGCTCGCCGCCTCGTGCGCGGTGATCCGCAACCCCTACGCCGGCCGCTACGAGCCCGACCTGATGCCCTTCATGGCCGAGCTGCGCAGCCTGGGCACGCTGCTGGCCACCGAGCTGGTCGAAACCCTGGGCGGCAAAGAGAACATCGAGGTCTACAGCAAAGCCGCCATCGTGGGCCTGGACGGCGAGATGGAACACGGCGCGGTCTGGCACGAAGCCGGCGGCTGGGCCATGCGCAGCGTGCTGGGCGAGCCCAGGGCCATGGTGCCGGCCGTCAAGGCCGTGGCCGTGGCCGGCTACCGCATGATGGTGCCGGTGCACTACATCCATGCCTCCTACGTGCGCAGCCACTTCAACAGTATCGAAATCGGCATCCAGGACGCCCCCCGCGCCAACGAAATCCTTTTCGCGCTCGTCATGGGCACCGGAGGCCGCGTGCATTCGCGCCTGGGCGGGCTCACCAAGGAAGCGGTGTCGGTGCACGACGGACAGCGCTGAGGCCCGGCCGCGGCGGCCGGCTCGCTCCGGCCGGCGACGCGACGCCCTGCGCGAGTCCTGTGTGCAGGGTGTTCGGGTGAGAGCGGCGGCGCACAGGACCGGCGCGCCGCAAGCTTGCTCACATCGGCTTGAGATCGACTTCCTTGGCGATCTTGCCGAATGCCTGCAGATCGTCCTTGACGCGAGCCGTGGCTTCCGCCGGCGTGGACACACGCGGAATCATGGCCAGATCCAGCAGGCGGCGCTTCATTTCAGGCTTGGCGAATTCGCGGGCCACGGCCTGCTGGATCTTCTCCACGACCGCGTCCGGCGTGCCTTTGGGCGCGGCAAGACCGAACCAGGCGACGGCTGAAAAACCGGGCAAGCCCGCTTCGGAGGCCGTAGGCACGTCAGGCAGGGCGGCCACCCGCTCCGGGTTGGTGACGAACAACGGCCGCACTTTTCCGGCCTTGATGAACGGCGTTTGCACGCCGGTATTGTCCAGCACGGCGTTGATGTGCCCGCCCAGCAGATCGTTCATGGCCGGGCTGCTGCCCTTGTAAGGAACGATGTTCACCTGGATGCCGGCGGCACGCGCGAACATGAGCTGCGTCAGATGCTGCTGCGTGCCCAGGCCCGCATTGCCGAAGGTGATGCCATTGGGATGCTGGCGACCGTAATCGATGAACTCCTTCAGGTTCTTTCCGGGGAACTCATTGTTGGTGACCACCACGAAAGGCAGATCGACAAGCACGGTGATCTGCTTGAAATCCTCCAAGGGCTTGTAGCGCAGCTTGTAGACATAGGGGTTGACCGCCATCGTGCCGCTGGCGGTCAGCACCAGCGTGTAGCCGTCGGGCTCCGCCCTGGCGACGTACTCGGTGCCCAGCACGCCGCCCGCGCCGGGCTTGGCCTCCACGATCGCCGGCTGGCCCAGCTCGCTTTGCAGCCCCTGGGCCGCGAAACGGGCCAGCATGTCCGCCGAGCCGCCCGTGGCGTAGGGCAGAACGATGGTGATCGGCTTGCTGGGAAAATTGTCCGCGCGCGCCGCCTGCGCGGCAGCCAGGGCCGCCACGCAGGCGGCGGCCAGAAACTTCAGGTTCTTGACCATCAATGGATTCCCCCGGTTGGTATGGAAACTTGAACTGCGGGCACTGGACCGCGCTCTGGAACCGCGCTGGAACGTGGGCAAGGTTAAGCGGCCTGGCGTTATATGGCCAATCAACAATTAAAATGAATCGTCATCACCGCAACTGATAACAGGAAATCCGCATGCTCGCCGCCATGGACCTGAACCTGCTGCGCATTTTCGATGCCGTCATGACGGAGCGGAACGTGACGCGCGCCGCCGCGGCCCTGCACATGACGCAACCCGCCGTAAGCAATGCCATCAATCGCCTGCGGCTCACCTTGAAAGACCCGCTGTTCGTCAAGGTGCCGGGCGGCGTGCTGCCCACGCAACGCGCCGAATTGCTGTGGCCGCCCATCCGGGACGCCCTCGCGCGCATCTCGGACACGCTGGAGCGCAACGAGTTCGACCCTGCCCGCTCCGAAGCCGTGTTCCGGCTCGCCATGTCGGACTATGTGGCCGACCAGGTCATACGCCCGCTCTTCGTCGAACAGCAGGAAGTGGCGCCCAATGTCCGCATCCACCTGCATCCCTACTCGCTGGACAACGCCGGCCTGCTCCTGGAAAAAGGCGAGGTCGACATGGCGGCGGGCGTGTACTCGAATTTCGGGTCTTCGCTGCGCACGCTGCCGCTCGAGACCCTGACCTATGTCTGCGCCATGCGCAAGGGCCATCCGCTGCTGGCGCAGCCCCGCTTCACGCTGGACAGCTTCCTGCGCGCACGCCATCTCATGGTCAGCCTGCTCGGCACGCCGGCGCTCATCGATCACGAGCTGGCCGCGCACGGGTACAAGCGCAATGTCGTGCTTACGATCAACCAATTCGCGCTTGCGCCGCGACTGCTGGCCGAAACGGACCTGATCTGCGTGGTGCCGGTCAACACGGTGCGCAACAGCCCGTACAGCCACCTGCTGGAAGCGGTCGAAGCGCCTTTTCCTTTCGTGCCTCGCACCGTCAACCTCATTTGGCACGAACGTTCCGACAACCTGCCCGCGCATCGCTGGCTGCGGGAGGAAATCCTCAAGGTATGCAAAGCGCAAGGCATGGTGTTCGACCAGACGGCGCGGCCCGAACCCCATGCGTACTAGGGGAAGAAAGCCCGGCTTCGTCATTCATATCCATGATAACAACTGATACCAATCTTTGATTGGACCGTATGACGGGGCGTCGATAGCATTCGGGTCATTCCACTTCCGGCGCAGTGCGCGCCAGCATCCTGGAGACCCTTGTGACCCATACCGCAACCGCCCCGGGCGCGCCGCTTTCGCGTCGGCTTCGACGTGGGAGGCACGTTCACCGACTTCACACTGCTGGCCGAACATACCGGCGAACTGCACTATTTCAAGGTGCCCTCCACGCCGCATGATCCTTCCGAAGCCATCCAGGCAGGTCTGGCCCACCTGATGCGCGAGCACGCCATAGACGGTTCCGAGCTGGTTCACGTGGGCCACGGCACCACGGTCGCGACCAACATGGTGATCGAGCGCCGGGGCTCGCGCACCGCGCTGGTGACCACCCGCGGTTTTCGCGACGTGCTGGAAATCGGCCGGCAGACCCGGCCCCATCTGTACGACTACAACGTCGTCAAGCCGGAGCCGCTCGCCCCCCGCGAATGGCGCTTCGAAATCACCGAACGCATTGCCGCCGACGGCTCGGTGCTGCAACCGCTCGACGAGGACGAAGTCGTGGCCGTCGCGCGCGAGCTGGCCGCAGCGCGGGTGGAGTCGGTTTCCATCTGCTTCATGCACAGCTATCGCAACAATGCCCATGAGCGCCGGACACGGGACATTCTGGCCGAACATCTCCCTGGCATCTACCTGAGCGTATCCAGCGAAATCCTCCCAGAGTTCCGCGAATACGAACGCATGTCGACGACGGCGCTGAACGCCTATGTCGGCCCGCGGATGGCGGCCTATATGCGGAATCTCGTGAATTCCGTAAAAGACATGGGCGTCGCGACGCAGCCGGCCACGGTGCATTCCAATGGCGGATTGATGTCGGTCGAATCCGTTCTCTCGGCCCCGGTCCGAACCTGCGTATCGGGGCCGCCGCCGGCGTGATCGGGGCGCCGAGCTGGGGCGCGCGGCAGGTTTTCCCAACCTGATCACCTTCGACGTGGGAGGCACCAGCACGGACGTTTCCCTGGTCGCGGCGTTGCAGCCGCTGTTCACGTCGAGCCGGCTGGTGGCCGATTATCCGGTCAAGACCCAGATGGTGGATGTGCACGTCATCGGCGCGGGCGGCGGCAGCATCGCCCGCATCGACGACGCAGGCGCGCTCAAGGTCGGTCCCCAGAGCGCCGGCGCGGTGCCCGGCCCCATAGCCTATGACCGCGGCGCGCGCAGGTGACGCTTACCGATGCGCACGTCGTGCTGGGCCGCCTGAATCCCGTTGCTCTGCTGGAAGGCCGCATGGCCGTCCATGCCGAGCGCGCGCGCGCGGCAATGCAGGCGCAGATCGCCGGCCCGCTGGGCCTGAGCATCGAAGAGGCCGCCTTCGGCATTCTGCGCATCGCCAATTCGAACATGGCGCGCGCCGTGCGCGCCGTCTCGACGGAGCGGGGGCACGATATCCGCAAGTTCGTACTCTGCGCCTTCGGCGGGGCGGGCGGCTTGCACGCGGCCGAACTGGCCAGCGACTGCGGCATCGGCGCATTGCTGATCCCGCAGGAGCCGGGCACCATGTGCGCGCGCGGCATTCTGCTTTCCGACATCTCGATGGACTTCGTACAGACGCTGATGGCCCATGCGAAGCCAGCGGGGTGGGCAGTCGTCCGGAAAACCCTGGGCAGCCTTGCGGACAAGGCGCGCGCCTGGCTGGACAGCGAAGGCGTGGCTGAGAGCGCGCAACGCCTGTCGGCCGTCATCGACGCACGCTACCAGGGGCAGAACTTCGAAATCCCCGTGCCGCTGGATGGCATGCGGCTCATGGCGCTGGACGACTTCATCGCCGCATTCAGCGCCGCTCATGTGCGCGAATACGGCTACGACGCCGCCGACCGCGCGGTGGAGATCGTGAATCTGCGCGTGCGGGCCGTGGGGCTGGTGCCCCGCGCCCCGCTGGCCCGCGTCGCCGGAGGCGCCAGCCTTTCCGATGCGGTCAAAGAACGGCGCAAGGTCTATTTCGAGGCGGCAGGATGGACAGACACGCCGGTCTACCGGCGCGCCCACCTGCCCGTGGATGCGCCCGTGGACGGCCCGGCCGTGATCGAGGAAATGAGCTCGACCACCGTTGTCCTGCCGGGACAGCAGGCGCGCGTAGATCAGTACGGCAACCTCATCGTCAACCTCAACCTGTAGGGCGTACCGCCATGGCCACCCGACCGACCTCTCACGCCGACGCGGACGTGTTCGACCCCATTGAAATGGAGGTCTTCAGCAACCGCCTGCTGTCCATTACCGAAGAGATGGGCAACACGCTGATCCGCTCGTCCTTCTCCAGCAACATCAAAGAACGCAAGGACTGCTCGGTGGCGCTGTTCGATGCCGCCGGCCGCCTGGTTTCCCAGGCTGCGCACGTCCCCGTGCATCTGGGCTCGCTCTCCGGAGGCATCGAGGCCGTGCTGCGACGCTACGGCAACGCCGGGATACGCCCGGGCGATGCCTTCCTGTGCAACGACGCCTACCTGGCCGGCGGCACTCACGCGCCGGACATCACGGTGGTAACGCCCGTGTTCTGCGAAGGCGAACTGCGCTTTTTCGCCGCGAACATCGGCCACCATACCGACGTGGGCGGCGCGGTGCCGGGTTCAACGTCGCATCACCTGAAGACCGTCTGGGAAGAAGGCATCCGCCTGCCCGCCATGCGCATCGTGCGCGAAGGCGAGTTGGACCTGGATCTGCTGGAGATGATCGCGCACAACACCCGCGAGCCGGACAACCGGATGCACGACATCCGCGCCCAGATAGCAACCAACGACAAAGGCGCCAGGCTGATCCTCGACCTGGTCGGACAGTCGGGCCTGCGGACCGTGCTCAATGCCATTGAGAGCATTCTGCGATACACCGAGCGCCGGCTGCGCCACCGCATTGCCCAGTTGCCCTCCGGCACCGTATCGTTCACGGAGAAGATGGACGACGACGGCATGGGCGGCGATCCGGTGGTCATCCAGGCCAATGTGCACGCCCGGGACGGCCAGCTCCACGTCGACTTCACCGGCACGGGCAAACAGGCGCGCGGCGCTTTCAATCTTCCCGCCAGCGCCCTGCAGGCCAGCGTCTACTTCGCGGTGAAAGCCATGCTGGACCCGGAACTCATGCCCAACAACGGCATGTTCCAGCCCATCACGATCACCGCTCCGGAAGGCACGATTGCCAATCCGCGGTTTCCGGCCGCGGTGGGCGCGCGGGTAACGACCGCGCAGCGCGTGGCCGGCACGGTGATCGGCGCCCTGGGCCAGCTGCTGCCGCCCGAACGCGCCATGGCGTCCTGCAACGACGTCATGCCCTCCATGCTTTTCTCCGGCCCGATGCGCGACGGCAAGGGCACGTTCGTGTACCTGGAAACCCTGGGCGGCGGCGCGGGCGGACGGGCGCAGGGCGACGGCATGGACGGCATCCAGGTGCACGTCACCAACACGTCCAACCTTCCCGCGGAGGCGCTGGAGATCGAGTACCCCCTGCTGGTCGAGGAATATGCGCTGGTCGCCGACAGCGGTGGCGCCGGCCGCCATCGCGGCGGCATGGGCATCGCGCGCCAGATTCGCTCGCTGCACGATCAGCTGAGCTGCTCGATCCGGTGCGATGCCGCCCTGTTCGGCGCGGCCGGCCTGAACGGCGGCCTGGCGGGACGCACGTCGCATGTCGTGCAGAACCCCGGCCGGCCCGATGCGCAGCGCCTGCCCAACAAGATCTCCGGCCATCCGCTGCCCTCCGGCCAGTCGGTGCGCCTCGAAACGCCGGGCGGCGGGGGGTACGGCGCGCCCGCCGACCGCGATCCGGAAGCCATCCGGCGCGACGTCGGCGGCGGCAAGGTGAGCCGCGCCGCCGCGGAACGCGACTACGGCGCGGAGAAAGTGGCGCGCGCCTTGCAAGGAGCGGCGGCATGACCGGGCGAGACGCAGGCAGCCGCAGCGGCGGCGAGCTGCTGGTCGCGCAGCTCGAAGCCTATGGCGTCAAGCGCGTCTTCATGGTCCCGGGCGAGAGCTTCCTGCCCTGCATCGACGCGCTTCATTCCCGCCGGGAGACTATCGAAACCGTGGTCTGCCGCCAGGAGGGCGGCGCGGCCTACATGGCCGAAGCGCATGGCAAGCTGAGCGGCCAGCCGGGCATCTGCTTCGTGTCGCGCGGCCCGGGAGCCGCCAACGCCGCAATCGGGGTACACACTGCGCGGGAAGACTCCACGCCCATGATCCTGTTCATCGGCCAGGTCGGCGGCGACACCGCCGACCGCCAGTGCTTTCAGGAGGTGGATTATCGCGCCATGTACGCCCCGCTGGCGAAATGGGCCGCCCAGATCGAGCGTGCGGACCGCATTCCCGAATACCTGGCCCGCGCCTGGAGCATCGCCACCGCCGCCCGCCCCGGCCCCGTCGTGCTGGCGCTGCCCGAAGGACATGCTGGCCCGGGACACCGAAGCTCCGCTTGCCGCGTTGCCCTGCCCGCCGCGCGCAAGGCCGGTCGCGCCGGACCTGCAACGGCTGCGCGAAATGATCGAAGCGGCCGAGCGCCCGCTGCTGTTGCTGGGCGGGCCCCGCTGGTCGGCGGCCGCGCGCGCGGGCGTGCGCGACTTCGCCTTGCGTTTCGACCTGCCGGTGGCGACGGCGTGGCGGCGCTGGAGCTGTTCGACAACGACCATCCCAACTTCGTGGGCCAGGTCAGCGCCAGCATGCCCGCGCACCAGAAGCGGGCCGTCATGGAGAGCGATCTGGTCATCGCCCTGGGCACGCGCCTGTGCGAGCCGACCACGATCAACTACGAATGGCTGGCCTCTCCCCAGCCTCGCCAGACGCTGGTTCATATTCATCCCGACGCCAACGAGATCGGGCGCGTGTGCGCGCCCGATCTCGGCATCGTCTCCACCATGGACGGCTTTGCCGAGGCGGCCGTCGAGCTGGCGCCCGGCCTGGGCTGGCATCCGCGCCGTCCCGGCGCGCAGGCGGCGCCCTCGCCGCCGGCGCTGCCGCCCACGCCGGGCCCGCTGGATCTGAACGCGGCGGCCCGCCACGTCGCCGCCACACTGCCCGAGCGAGCCTGCGTTACCGTGGGTGCCGGCAACTATGCGCTGTATGCGCACCGGCACATCGCCTTCAAAGGGCTGGGCAGTCAACTGGCGCCCGCGGTCGGCGCCATGGGCTATGGGCTGCCGGCGGCTATTTCCGCCAAGCTGCATGATCGCGATTCGACGGTGATCTGCTTCGCGGGCGACGGCTGCTTCCAGATGACCATGCAGGAATTCGCCACGGCCGTGCAGTATCGGCTGGGCATCGTCGTCCTGGTCTTCAACAATGGGCTGTTCGGCACCATCCGCATGCACCAGGAACGTGCCTACCCCGGCCGGGCGCTCGGCACAGCGCTGGTCAACCCGGATTTCGCCCTGCTGGCGCGCAGCTATGGCGCATTCGGGGCAACCGTCACGCGCACGGAGGACTTCGCGCCCGCCTATGACGCGGCCCTGGCCCACGCCAAGGAACACGCCATGCCGGCCCTGCTCGACCTGCGCTACGACGCCGACATCATCCTGCCGGACCGCACGCTGTCGCAAATGCGGCAAACGGGCGCCGCCGCATGAAACCGCTGATGCGCCGCGTGCGCGTTCCCTCCGCCCGCGTCCTGCAGCTCACCTGGAACGGACGGCCTCTGCGGGCGCATGAGGGCGATACCGTGTTGACCGCCTTGTTGCTGGCCGGCGAACGTCCGCGGCTGACGCTGGGCGAAGGAGCGCCGCGCGCCGGTTTCTGCCTCATGGGCGCCTGCCAGGATTGCTGGGTCCAGACCGCGGCGGGAAAGCGCCTGCGCGCCTGCTCCACGCTGGCCCGGGACGGCATGGAACTGGTCAGCGCACAACCGGGAGAGATTCCATGCACATGAGCGCGCCAGGCCCGGACAAGCCGGCACGGCCGCAGGAGCCGCACATGGTGATAGTGGGCGCCGGCCCGGCCGGCGTGCGCGCCGCGCAAACGCTGCTGCGCTACGGTGTACGGCCTACCGTCATCGACGAAGCCCCCCTGCCCGGCGGCCAGATCTATCGCCAGGGCGCCATCGCCCGCGGCAGCGCCCGCGAGCGCTACGGCTTCGAGTGGAGAAAAGCGCGATCCATACACGCCGCGGGAGCGGAACTCGCCGCACAGGCCGACTATCGGCCCTGCACGGCGGTGTGGAATGCCTCCCCGGGCCTGCTGGATCTCGTGCGCGAAGGGGAGCTCGATACGCTGCCCTATACGCACCTGCTGTTGGCCACCGGCGCCACAGACCGGGTGCTGCCCTTTGCCGGCTGGACGCTGCCGGGCGTCTACTCGCTGGGAGGCGCGCAGATCGCCCTGAAGGGCCAGCACTGCCTGCTCGGGCCTCGCATCCTTTTCGCCGGGTCCGGCCCCTTGCTCTATCTGGTGGCCTATCAATATGCCCGCGCCGGAGGCCGGGTCCAGGCCGTGCTGGACTACGGGTCGAGGGCCTCGCAGGCCAAGGCGCTGCCCGCGCTGATGAACCAGGCCGGCACGCTGGCCAAGGGCCTGTACTACCTCGGTTGGCTGCGCGCCCGAGGGATTCCGGTGTTTCACGCTGCGCGGATCGATGCCGCGCTGGGGGCCGGACGGGTCGAGACGGTCCGGGCCATCGTCGAGGGGGCCGCGGTCGAATTCGCCTGCGACGTCCTGGCGGTCGGACATGGCCTGAGATCGGAAACGCAATTGGCCGACCTGCTGGACTGCGCGTTCGATTTCGACGACGCGCAGCGCGCCTGGCTGCCCAGGCGGGATGCGGAAGGCCGCAGCACGGTGGCGGGCGTCTACCTCGCGGGCGACGGCGCGGGCATCGCCGGCGCGGCATTTGCCGAACAGCGCGGGAGCGCGCCGCGCTGGCCATGCTCACCGACCATGGCATCGCCGTTGACGGCGCGCGTGTACGCGCGCTGGCGCGCATCAAGCGCAGCCTGGCGCGTTTCCGGCAAGGCCTGGACCGCGCCTTCGCGCTGCCGCCGGCCGAGGCGTCCTGTGGCGACGAGGTCATCGTCTGCCGCTGCGAGGAAATTCGCGCCGGCGCTTTGCGCGCCGCCGCCCGTCAATATGACATCGACGATCTCAATCGGCTCAAGGCGTTGACGCGTATCGGCATGGGGTTGTGCCAGGGGCGCATGTGCCAGGCCGGCGCGGCCGAGCTGCTGGCTTGCTGCCGCGAAGTGCCATTGTCGAAAATCGGCCGGCTGCGCGGCCAGGCCCCCGTCAAGCCTTTGGCGCTGGCCAGCCTGGGCGAGGCCGCGCCATGAACGCCTTGCATGTGGAGGTCGCCATTCTCGGAGGCGGCCTGGTGGGCGCCAGCGCGCCCTGGCGCTGCGCCGGGCCGGCGTGGCCACGGCCCTGATCGAGCGCGGACAGTGCGCGCGCGCGCAGCGGCATCAATTTCGGCGGCGTGCGCGCCAGGGCAGGTCGCCCGAGCAGCTTCATCTCGCGCAGCGGGCCCACGGCATCTGGGCGCGCCTGCCCGAGATCATCGGCACCGACGGAGAATATGTCCGCTCCGGCCACCTGAAACTGGCGCGCTCGCAAGCCGACCTGGAAAAGCTGGCGGCGTATCGGGACAAGGTCCGCGATTTCGATCTCGGCCTGGAGATCATCGACGGCGCGTCGCTGCGCCGCCGTTTTCCCGCGTTGGGAAGCGATATTGCCGGCGGCTCGCTCTGCCCGGAGGACGGCCAGGCCAATCCGCGCCTCGTGGCTCCCGCGTTCGCGCGCGCGCCGCGCACGCCGGCGCGCACGTACTGGAAAACTGCGCCATCCAGCACGCCGACACACAAGGCGGGGATTTCCTGCTCTCCGCTGCCGACGGCCGGCGGATACGGTCGGAGATCCTGATCAATGCGGCCGGCGCCTGGGGCGCGGCCGTCGCCGCCTGGTTCTCCGACCATCTGCCGCTGCAGGTCAAATACCCCACGATGCTGGTCACCGAACCGCTGACGCCGCAGATCGGGGTTTCGCTCGGCGTGGAAGGCGGAGGCTTCTATGCCCGGCAAGTTGCGCGCGGCAATGTCGTCATGGGAGGCGGATACGGGGTCGCCCTGCCCGGGGATCGCTCGCGGCCCGGCCGAGCCGCGCTCTCGGAACTCGGGCGCACGGCTCCCGCGGTCCTGCCGGCGCTGGCTTGCGCCAGCGTCATCCGCTGCTGGTCCGGCATCGAAGGCTACTTTGCTGACAAGAATCCGGTCATCGGCTTCAGCCGCAACGTGCCTCGCCTGCTGCACGCCTTCGGCTTTTCCGGCGGCGGCTTTCAGATCGCGCCCGCCGTGGGAGAAGCGCTCGCCGATATGGTCACCGGCCGCGGCGGCCTGGCGATGGCCGAACGATTCTGCCCCGGCCGCTGGGGCTGAAAGCGTCGCCCTAGCCCGCCGCGCGCCCGGCGGTCCGGTCTGCGCCGTACTCCGCCACCACCTCGCGCAGGCAGTCCATCGCCAGCAGCACGGCGCGCGACATGAAGGCGTCTTTGCTCCGGTACATGGCCACCGCGCCGAAGCCGGAGAGCCGCACGGGCAGGATGCGGATGACATTCATCTGGGTCAGGCGCAGCGCGGCCCGATGGGAGGCCACGCCTATCATGTCGCTGTTGTTCAGCAGGGTGAGGTTTGCCGTCACGGAGTTGGTTTCCATGGTGTCCCGGGGAATGCCCTGCCCCGCCTCGGCCAGCGCGTTGTCCAGCGCGTTGCGCACCGGCGTGCCCTTCGGCCAGAGTATCCACCGGTACGCATGCAGGTCGTCCCAGCCCACGGCGTCGGCGCGCAGCAGCGGATGGCGGGGCCGCACCACCAGGTGGATGGGGTCGAAGAACAGGGCCTCCATGTCCAGCGCCGGATCGCTGAACTCCGGGTCCGCCCGGCCCAGCACCACGTCCAGGTCGCCCTGGGCGAGCTGGGCGGTCAGGCGGTCGGTGGTGCCCTCGACCAGGCTGACGCGCGCCCTGGGCATGCGGTCCAGCATGCGCATGATGGCCAGCGGCACGGTATCGGAAGCCGCCACGCCGCTGGCGCCGATCACCACGCGCCCGCTGCCGCCCTCGCGCAGGGCCTCCATGTCGCCGCTGGCGCGGTCGAGCTGCGCGTCGATGCGCTGGGCATGCGCGATCAGCACCTCGCCATAGGGCGTGGGCACCAGCCCGCGCGCGTGGCGCTCGAACAGAGGCAGGCCGATGTCCTCTTCCAGGTCTTTCAGCCACTTGGACAGGCCGGGCTGCGTGGTGTTGAGCATGACGGCCGAGTGGCTGATGTTATGCGTCTGCGCCAGGCTGAGCAGCATCTTCACATGCCGCAGGCGCAAGCGGTGCGTCCAGTCCATACCTCCTCCAGTCATATGATTTTTCGTATGAATGATAAATAAATTTCATTTTATTTTGCATATCTGCCTCCCCATAATCGCCTGCATCGACGGGACGCCGCACCGGCAGGCGCCCGCGGCCGCCGGCGCGCCGGCGAACAAAAGGAGACAGACATGGCCGATGGACAATCCTCCAAGGCGAGCCGCGCGGACTATTACGCCCGCATCGCCGCCAGCCACCTCAGCCCGCTCTGGGAGTCGCTGCATACCCTGGTGCCCCCCTCGCCCGCGCCGCGCTGCGTGCCGTTCCTCTGGAAGTACGACGAGCTTCGCGCCGACGTCATGGCCTCGGGCCGGCTCATCAGCGCCGAGGAAGCGGTGCGCCGCGTGCTCGTCCTGGAGAATCCCGGGCTGCCGGGCCAGGCCAGCATCACGCAGACACTGTACGCCGGCCTGCAGCTCATTCTGCCGGGCGAGGTCGCGCCCAGCCACCGCCACACCCAGTCGGCCTTGCGATTCATCGTGGAAGGGCGCGGCGCCTATACGGCGGTCAATGGCGAGCGCACCACCATGCACCCGGGCGACTTCATCATCACCCCCTCCTGGACCTGGCACGACCACGGCAACGCCGAGGCTGCCGACGGCGGCGAACCCGTGGTGTGGCTGGACGGCCTGGACATTCCGCTGGTGCGCGCGCTGGACGCCGGCTTCGCCGAGAACTATCCGGCCGCCACGCAGCCGGTGACGCGCCCCGAGGGCGACAGCATGGCGCGCTATGGCCACAACATGGCGCCGGTGCGCCACGACGCGCCGCGCGCCGGCGCATCGCCGATCTTCAACTACCCCTACGCCCGCACCCGCGAGGCGCTGGACCAACTGTACCGCCACGGCGAGCTCGACCCCTGGGACGGCGTCAAGCTGCGCTACGTCAACCCGGCCACGGGCGGCTATCCCATGCCGACCATGGCCACGTTCATGCAGCTGCTGCCGGCCGGATTCCGCGGCCGCACGTACCGCGGCACCGACTCGACGGTGTACAGCGTGGTGGAAGGCCGCGGAACGGTGCGTATCGGCGACCGGGAATTCGCCTTCGGTCCGCGCGACATCTTCGTGGCGCCTTCCTGGATGCCGGTGCAGCTCGCCGCGCTGGCCGACGCCGTGCTGTTCAGCTATTCCGACCGCCCGGTGCAGGCCGCGCTGGGCCTGTGGCGCGAATCGCGCGAAGGCTGAGCCGCCGCGCGGCCCGCTCCCCCGTTTTCCCCTCCGCAAGGAAGTTCTCTCATGTCGTATGTTTTTCCCCCGCAAGCCCCGGTGGGCATCCCCGTGGCCGGCAGCGCCGATCTGTTCCCCGTGCGCCGCGTGTACTGCGTCGGCCGCAACTATGCCGCCCATGCGCGTGAAATGGGCTTCGACCCCGACCGCGAGCCGCCATTCTTCTTCTGCAAGCCGGCCGACGCCGTCGTGCCCGTGGCCGAAGGCCGGACGCTGGCCCTGCCCTATCCGGCCGAGACGTCCAACTACCATTACGAGATCGAACTGGTGGCCGCCATCGGCAAGGGCGGCTCCGGCATCGCCGTGGAGGACGCGCTGTCGCACGTGTGGGGCTACGCGGTCGGCCTGGACATGACCCGCCGCGACCTGCAGATGAAAATGCGCGAAGCCGGACGGCCCTGGGAGCTGGGCAAAGCCTTCGACCGCAGCGCGCCCATCGCGCCGCTGCGGCGCGCCGCCGAGGCCGGCGACATCGGCCGCGCCGCGATCTGGCTCAAGGTCAACGGACAGCTCAAACAGCAAAGCGGCATCGACAACCTCATCTGGCCGGTAGCGGAAACCATTGCCTATCTGTCGCGCTATTTCCGCCTCGAGGCGGGCGACCTGATCTACACCGGCACGCCCGAAGGCGTGGGGCCGGTGACGGCGGGCGATCTCATGGAAGGCGGCGTGGACGGGCTGGGCACCCTCAAGGTCGAGGTGACACGGTGATGCGGCTCTACAGCTTCTTCAACAGCTCCACGTCGTACCGCGTGCGCATCGCGCTGGCCCTCAAGGGCCTGCCGCACGACTACCAGGGGGTGAACATCCGCACGCTGGCGCATCGCGAGGCGGACTATGTGGAACTCAATCCGTCGCGCTCGGTGCCGCTGCTGCGCGACGGCGATTTCTCGCTGGGCCAGTCGCTGGCCATCATCGACTACCTGGACGCGCGCCATCCCGAGCCGCGCCTGATTCCCGCCGACGCGCGGCTGCGCGCGCGCGTGCTGGAACTGAGCCACGCCATCGCCTGCGACATCCACCCCGTCAACAACCTGCGCGTGCTGCGCTATCTGCAGGACGCGCTGGGCGTGTCCGCCGGCCAGAAAGACGCCTGGTACCGGCACTGGATCCGCGAGGGCATGGCCATGGTGGAAGACCTGCTGGCGCGCCACGGCGCGGGGCCATACTGCTTCGGAGAAGCGCCCACGCTGGCCGACTGCTGCCTGGTGCCGCAGATGGCCAACGCGCTGCGCATGGGCTGCGATCTCTCGGCTTGCCCGCGCGCCCTCGCGGTGCACGAATACTGCCTGGCCCAGCCCGCCTTCGCGCGGGCCGCGCCCTCCACCCAGCCCGATTTCACCGCATGACGCGCCGATAACGGCCAAAGGAGACACGCATGACGAGCACACGCCCGCAAAGCGCCATCGTGGTGGGCGGCGGCATCGGCGGCCTGGCCGCCGCCCTGGCGCGCACGCGCGAAGGCATCCAGGTGCAGTTGCTGGAACAGGCCGCGCACATCGGCGAAATCGGCGCCGGCATTCAGCTCGGCCCCAACGCCTTCGCCGCGCTCGACGCGCTGGGCGTGGGCCAGCCGGCCCGCCAGCGCGCCGTGTTCACCGACCACATCATCATGATGGACGCGGTGGACAACACCGAACTCGTGCGCATCGAAACCGGCCCCGCCTTCCGCGAGCGCTTCAACGGCCCCTATGCCGTCATCCACCGGGCCGACATCCACGGCGCCATCCTGGAAGGCGTGCAGAACGACCCGCTGATCTCGTTTCGCACCTCCACGCAGATCCGCGACGTGACGCAGACGGGCGGGCACGTCGAGGTGCGCGACGCCGAGGGCAACGCCTACCGCGCCGACGTGCTGATCGGCTGTGACGGCGTGAAGTCGGTGGTGCGCCAGCACCTGATCGGCGATCCGCCCCGCGTGACCGGCCACGTGGTCTACCGCGCGGTGGTCGAGCGCGGCAACATGCCCGCGGACCTGCGCATCAACGCGCCGGTACTGTGGGCCGGCCCACGCTGCCACCTGGTGCACTACCCCCTGCGCGGCGGCGAGCAATACAACCTGGTCGTGACCTTCCACAGCCGCGGGCAGGAAGAATGGGGCGTGCGCGAGGGCAGCAAGGAAGAAGTGCTCTCGTACTTCGAAGGCATCCACGCCCGGCCCCGGCAGCTTCTGGACCGCCCCACCTCGTGGCGCCGCTGGGCCACGGCCGACCGCGAGCCGGTGGAGCAGTGGAGCTTCGGCCGGATCACGCTGCTGGGCGACGCGGCCCATCCTATGTCGCAATACATGGCCCAGGGCGCCTGCATGGCGCTCGAAGACGCCGTCACGCTGGGGCTGTCCATCCGCCAATGCGGGCCCGACCTGGCCGCGGCCTTCAGGCTCTACGAATCGCTGCGCATTCCGCGCAGCGCGCGCGTGCTGTGGTCCACCCGGGAAATGGGCCGCATCTACCACGCCAAGGGCGTGGAACGCGCGGTGCGCAACTCGCTCTGGAAAGACACGCCGCAATCCCGCTTCTACGACAACCTGCAATGGCTGTACGGGTGGAACGCCGACAACTGCATGCAGGGCCCCCGTCTTTGACGCCTGCCGGAAAACCATAACGACACCAGGAGACAAACCCATGATTTCCCGCACCCGCCGCACCCTGCTGGCCGCCTCCGCCGCCGTGCTCGCCGCCGGCCTGGCCTGCGCCGCCCATGCCCAGGCGCCCGCCTACCCGAGCCGGCCTGTCACGCTGTACACCGCCTTCTCGGTCGGCAGCGGCCCCGACGTCGTGCTCCGCATCCTCAGCCAGGAGCTTGCCAAGGTCTGGAAGCAGCCCGTGGTCGTGGAGAACCGCCCCGGCGGCGGCGGCTTTATCGCCATGGAGGCCGTGGCCAAGCTGCCCGCCGACGGCTATGCGCTGCTGCAGCTCGACAGCGAACACGTCTCGGCCCTGCCCCACCTGTACAAGTCGCGTCACTACGTGCCGCTGCAGAAGTTCGACCTGGTGGCGCCGCTCTTCTACACGCCGTTCATGATCGCCGTCAGCGAGCAATCGCCCTGGAAGAACGTGGCCGACCTGATCCGGGCCGCCAAGACCCGCAAGGACAGCCTCACCTACGGTTCGTGGTTCGTGGGCAGCCCCGGCCATCTCGGCGGCGAATGGCTCGCCTCGCTGACCGGCGCCAAGATGATCCACGTTCCGTACAAAGAGGTGTCGCAACTGTACACCGCCGTCGCCAATGGAGAGGTGGACTGGGCGTTCGGCACCATCCCTTCCACCCGCCCCGTCTACGACAGCGGCAAACTGCGCTACCTCGCCATCGCCGCCCCCAGGCGCCATCCCCAGTTCCCCGACGTGCCCACCGTGGCCGAATCCGGCGGCCCCGCCCAGCCCGACGTCAATTCCATCGTCTCCCTGCTCGCCCCCAAAGGCATCGCGCCGGAAATCCGCGACAAGATCCACGCCGACGTCACCCGGGTGCTCGCCAGCCCCGACGTGCGCAAGCGCTTCGACACCTTCGCCTTCGAGCCGCTGGACTGGCCGCTCGCGGAACTGCGCAAGCGGCTGACCAGAAGTCGGAGACGTACAAGACCTTGACCGAGAGCGCGGGGATACGGTTGGATTGAGGTTGGATCGAGGTTGGATCGAGGGGCCCGAAGGCGGGCCGCCTTTTGCCTGCGGATCTCCCCGACGGCCTGCCGGCCCGGCATCATGCCCGTGCAGCCGTCCTTTCCCGGATGCGCTTATGCCGCAGGCGAAGACGCCCCCGGCATCGCCTGCGGCATCCTCGCCGCATACTCGCGCACCACCAGCACATCCAGCCTGTCCGGGTACGACCAGAATTCCTGATCGAGCTCGTACAGCCGCTCGGAATCGGCTTCGGTGAGCCGTCCCGGCAGGTCTTGCAGCGCCGCCGGCTCGCTCGTTTCGCCGTACCGGGCGATGACGCCGGCCATGTCGCCCAGGCAGCGGCGGGCCGCGCGGGCGCCGATGCGGTCCAGGGCGTCCAGCGCGAGCTGGCAGGTTTGCTCGCCCCAGTTGCAGAAGAACTGCAGGAATCCGCCGTTGTTGATGTCGGCCTCCAGGCGCCACAGCGCCGCCAGTTCGCGCGCGTCGCGCGGCAGGGCGGCGAGGTTCCAGCCGGCCTGCCGCAGCAGGGCCAGGGCGTGATCGTAGAGGGCGTTCTGCTCGAGTTCCCAGACGCTCACCATGCCGTGGTCCGCCGGCGGCCACAGCGCGGGCCAGTTGAGGCCGCGGCCGTCGGGCGTGAGCGTCCATTCCTGGCGCTGGGCAGGCGTGGCTTTGGCCACGCGGATGTAGCGCCGGATCGGCGTGGCGAGCACGCGTCCGTCCGCCAGGGCGAGCAGGATGCCACGTCGAAGCTGACGCCG
>NZ_LHSJ01000022.1:27621-31544 GCF_001270295.1 Achromobacter sp. DMS1
GGGGCGCAGGCGGGATTCTCCGCGCGGCGGAGCCGGCGCCGGCGGGCCCAGGGAATTGCGTGTCCATCGCAGTATCGCCATCGGCTTGCTCTCAATGGACGAGGGTTACCGGAACAGGAACGATGCGCATCACGGTCGCAGCGACGGCGCCCATCGGGCCTGGCGCCGAACCCGCGCCCCGCGTGCCCATGACGATGTGGTCGCATTGCCGCTGGGCCGCGTAGCGCCGGATCGATTCGGCCACGCCGCCGATGCGCACGCCCGCGTCATAGGGCAGCCCAGCCTGGTCGAGCATGCCGTCGCGCGCGGCGACCGCCATGCAGGCCTTTTTCTCATCGTAATCCTCAACCGGCGCGGCGGCGAGAGCGGGCGCGGCGCTTTCCTGGACAGTCAGCAGGCAGATGTGGCAGCCGCCCCGGCGCCGCATCCGCCGGACCACGAAGCGGACGGCGCGCAACGCATGCGTCGAACCGTCGACGGGGATAAGCACTTTTTTCATGGCGGCTCCATGCCCGCCGTATCGCCGCGCCGAGGGGGCGGGCGGACCGGTCCGGTTCTCCAGGGCTGTGCACGCTGACTGAAAGAGGACGCTGCATTTTTGCGTGGACACCTCTTAATGTTGCGGAGTTCGGCAAGGGACGGATTGACCGGGATCAAGTTTCCCGGAGGCGTCAGCGCGTGCCGGCCGCGCGCTCAGGGCACCAGCACCGCGGTGGCCTGGATGCTCGCCCGCGCGCAGGTCGTCCAGCGCCTGGTTGGCCTGCTCCAGCGGGTAGGGGCGCACCTTGCAGCGCACGCCGGCCGCCACAGCGGTTTCGATGAATTCCCTGCCGTCGGCGCGCGTGAGGTTGGCCACCGACGCCAGCGTGCGTTCGCCCCAGAGCAGCCGGTAGGGGAAGGAAGGGATGTCGGACATGTGGATGCCGCCGCAGATCACGCAGCCGCCCTTGCGGCACGGCGGCCAGCGCGCGCGGGCACCAGCTCGCCGGCGGGCGCGAAGAGGATCGCGCCGTCCAGCGGTTCGGGCGGGTCTTGCGTGCTGTCGCCGGCCCAGGCCGCTCCCAGCGTGCGCGCATGCCGCTGGCGCGGGCAAGCGCCCGCCCGCGTGAAGGCGTAGACGCTGCGCCCCTGCCAGCGGCAGACCTGCGCCAGGATCTGGCCCGCGGAACCGAAGCCGTAGATGCCCAGCCGGCGCGCCTGGCCCGTGGCCCGCAGCGAACGCCAGCCGATCAGGCCGGCGCACAGCCAGGGTGCGATCTCGGCGGCTGGCGCGCCGGGCGGCAGGTCGAAGAGAAAGTCCGGATCGGCCAGCATGTGCGAGGCGAAACCGCCGTCGCGCGTATAGCCGTTGAAGTCCGCGTGGTCACAGAGGTTTTCCTGGCCGGCCAGGCAGAATTCGCAGCGCCCGCAGGCATGCGCCAGCCAGGCCGCCCCGACCCGCCTGCCCAGCAGGGCGGGATCGACCCCGTCGCCTGCCGCTTCGATGACGCCCACCGCTTCATGGCCCGGCACGCTCGGCGTAGCGCAGCCCGGGCAGTTCGCCGTCCACCACGTGCAGGTCGGTACGGCAGACGGCGCAAGCCTCGATGCGCAAGCGCACCTGTCCCGGCGGCGGCGACGGATCGGGGCTCCCCGGTGCCCAGCGTCAGCGAGCGCCGGCGCGGGCCTGTTCCATGACTTTCATGGCGAGCTCCTTTCCAGGGATGCGGCTGCCCCGCTCGCGGTCGGCAGGGAATAGAGCGCCAGCTCCGTGCGCCGCGCGGCGCCGGCCGCCGCCCAGAACGCCTGGCCGCTCGCGTTGGCGCTGAACACCAGCAGGTGGCATTTTTCGATGCCCCTGTTGTACAGCGCGTCCAGACTGCGCTCAAGCAGCGCTCGCCCCAGGCCCCGGCGGCGCTCGGCGGCGTCCACCGCAAGATGATGTATCAGGCCCCTGCGGCCGTCGTGCCCGCACAGGATGGTCCCCGCCAGCCGCGGCCCGCGCCAGGCGGCAAAGCTCAGGCCCGGATTCCGTTCCAGAAACCGCGCAATCGCGTCGGGACGGTCGGCGCTGCTCAGCCCGACTTCCGGCGTTCGCAGCCAGAGCGCGTAAGCCTGAGCATAGTCGTCCAGGCCGAACGCACGTATCCGGATGGCGGCCGCGGTTGGCGGGGAGGGGGAGGCGTTGTGGTCGGTCATGCTTTCGTTCCTTATGCTTCTTGCGGTTGGCGAAACGAAGGCGAGGCGGGAATTCGCGTGGCCGGCCGGCGCCGGATTTCATGACACGTCCAATGAAAAAGCCACGAGAAATCCCGTGGCCTTCGAGTAGCGGACGCCGGCTGGCGTCCGTGCGCACGACATCTCTCAACCCGGGGGGCCGGAGCTTCGTCGCGATTCGAGAGCAATGAACAGAGGCGTCATCATGCAATCCAGCATACTCCCGGGCGCAGGCGTCGTGTCAAGCGCGGCGCAGGCTTTCCGGCATGGCCAGCCACACTTCGACATCGAAGCCGAAGCGGTCTTCGAGCACCTGCGCCAGGCCGTCGCGCCGCGGCTGGCCCGCCTGGGAAGCCGGCCCGGCAGCCTGCGCCTGGTCGCCACCTGGTCGCGCCGGCGCCGGGCATGCGGGCGTTTCCGTTCCATTCCCACCGCGCCAATGACGAGCTGTTCCATGTGCTGTCGGGCACGGGCGAACTGCGCCTGGGCGCGCGGACGCACCCGATCCGCGCGGGCGACTTCATCGCCTGCCCGGCGGCCGGCTATTGGGCGCTGCCGCAAGCGTGAGGCGGCGCGCGGCCCGATATCCAGGCGCTATCAAGCTTCATATTTTTAGTATTAGACAAGCCTTTCTCGCCCGCATAGAGTCGCCTGCAACGATAAGACAGCACACACCAAAGGAGACATACGTGCAGAATCGCCGCAGAGCGTTAGTGGCCGCGGCCGTGGGAGGCTGCCTGGTGAGCGTCACGCTGGCGGGAATGCCCGTGGCGCGGGCGGACACTTTTCCTTCCAGGCCCATCAAGTTCGTCGTGCCCTTCGGGCCGGGCAGCGGCACCGACACCTCGGCGCGCTATTTCGCGCGCAAGCTGCAGGATCTCACCGGCCAGCCGGTCGTGGTCGAGAACAAGCCGGGCGCCAACGGATTCATCGCGGTCAAGAGCGTGCTGGGGGCGCCGGCGGACGGCTACACCGTCTTCATCGGCAGCAATTCCACGCTGGCGGTCAATGCCGCGCTCTTCAAGCAATTGCCCTACGACCCCGTAAGCGACTTCGCGCCGCTGACGATGATGATGCGCTCTCCCGCCATGCTGGCGGTCAAGCCGCAGGCGCCGTATTCGGATCTCAAGGGACTGATCGCGTATGCCCGGTCCAATCCCGGCAAGGTGAATTTCGGCGCGGGATCGGCGGGGTATCAACTGATGGGCGAGCTGCTCAATGACGCCGCCAGCATCCAGGCCGTGCATGTGCCCTTCAAGGGCGCGGCCGAAGCGATCACCGCCGTGGCTTCCGGCACCGTGGACTATGCCTTCGCCGAGGTGACCGCCGTGCAGGAGCTCGCCAGGGACGGGCGGGTGAAAGCCGTGGCGGTGGCCTCCGACCGGCGCGTGCCCACCTCGCCCGACGTGCCCACCGCTTCCGAGGCGGGGCTGCCCGGCTTCGAGGCCTATACCTGGGTGGGCGCCATGGTGAGCGCCAAGACGCCGCCGGCCGAAACCGCCAGGCTCGCCGAGCTCTTCACCTCCGTCTCCAGAATGGACGAGACGCGCCGCTTCTACGAGCGCCTGGGCGCCACGCCCATGACCGGCGGCCCGGCCCAGATGCACGAGTTCCAGAAGAACGAGATCGCGCTATGGAAGCGCATCGTCGAGAAGGCCCACGTGCAGCGGCAATGACGCGCCGGCCCGGCCCTGGGCTACCATCGCGCTTATGCCGAAGCGAAACGA
>NZ_LHSJ01000022.1:31941-58965 GCF_001270295.1 Achromobacter sp. DMS1
GCCGTGCCGCAGGCCGAGCAGTCGCGCTACGGCGACCTGGCGCGCCGCGCGCTGGAAACCGCGGGCATTTTCCTGATCGCCCCCCAATACGTCCTGGTCGTGGACCGCAACCCCAACGCGCAGGCCGCCCTGCTCTACTGGCTGCCCGCCGACGCGCCCGCACGGTATCTCGGCGCCGCGCCGGTTTCCACGGGCCGCCTGGGCGAGTTCGATCATTTCGAAACGCCCACGGGGGTTTTCGGGCATTCGCTGGACAACCCCGACTTCCGCGCCGAGGGCACGAAAAACGCCAACGGCATCCGGGGCTACGGCATAAAGGGCGAAAGAGTCTACGACTTCGGCTGGCAGCAGGCGCGCAAGGGCTGGGGCGACGGCCAGGCGGGCACCATGCGGCTGCAACTGCACTCCACCGACCCCATTCTCGAAAAGCGGCTGGGCACGGTCCAGTCCAAGGGCTGCATCCGCATTCCGTCCAGCCTGAACCGGCTGATCGACCGCTACGGCCTGCTCGACGCCGACTACGAAATCGCCGCGCAGCGCGAGCGCCCGCCCTGGGTGCTGCGCACCGACCGCACGACCGCCGGCGGCGCGGGCCGCTATCTCATCATCGTCGACACCGGGCGCGACCGGCGGCCGGAATGGTCGCCGCCGCCCTCTTCACAGAAGGACCGCCAACCATGATCCCGCCCTCCCAGGCCGAACTGGCACGCATGCATGCCTACTGGCAGGCCGCCAACTACCTGTGCGCGGGCATGCTCTATCTGCGCGACAACCCGCTGCTGCGCGAGCCGCTGGAGCCGGCGCACATCAAGCGGCGGCTGCTGGGACACTGGGGCACCTGCCCCGGCCAGACATTCGCCCTGGTCCACCTGGAGCGTCTCATCCGCGTGCACGGCGTCGACCTCATGTATGTCTGCGGCCCGGGCCACGGCGCGGCCGCGGTGCTGGCCCATGCCTACCTGGACGGCCGCTATTCGGAGCTGTACCCCGAATGCGGGCAGGACGAGGCCGGCATGCTGCGGCTGTTCCAGCGGTTTTCCGCCGCCGGGGGCATCGGCTCGCACTGCACGCCGCAGACCCCGGGCTCCATCCACGAAGGCGGAGAGCTGGGCTACAGCCTGTCGCACGCCTACGGGGCGGCCCTGGACAACCCCTCGCTCATCGTCGCCGCGATGGTGGGCGACGGCGAGGCCGAAACCGGTCCGCTGGCCGCGTCCTGGCATTCCAACAAATTCCTCAATCCGCGCCGCGACGGCGCGGTGCTGCCCATCCTGCACCTGAACGGCTACAAGATCGCCAACCCCGCCGTGCTGGCGCGGATCCCGGCCCGGGAACTGCGCGCGCTGCTGGAGGGATACGGCTACTGGCCGCACTTCGTCGAAGGCGACGATCCGCCGCGCATGCACCGCAAGATGGCGCGCGCCCTGGAACAATGCCTGGCGGAAATACGCGGCATCCAGGCCCAGGCCCGCGCGCGCGGCAGGCTGAAGCGGCCGCGCTGGCCCATGATCGTGCTGCGCACGCCCAAGGGCTGGACCGGCCCGAGGGAGCTGCACGGCCACCGCGTGGCCGGCTCGTGGCGCTCCCACCAGATACCGCTTCCCGACCCCGCCGGCCGGCCCGACGAATTGCTCGCCTTGCAGGCATGGATGCGCAGCTACGGGCCCGAGCGGCACTTCGACGCCGGGGGCCGCCTCATTTCCGAACTGCGGTTGCTGGCGCCCCAGGGCGAGCGGCGCATCAGCGCCAACCCCCATGCCGACGGCGGCCGATTGCGCCAGGCGCTGGATCTGCCGGATTTCCGCGACTACGCGGTCGCCACCCCCGCGCCGGGCCGGGTGGATGCCCAGGCGACGCAGCAGCTCGGGGGTTTCCTGCGCGACGTCATGCAGCGCAACCTCGACCGCTTCCGCGTGTTCGGCCCCGACGAAACCGCCAGCAACCGGCTGGCGCCCATCTACGCCGCCTCGCCCAAGACCTGGATGGCGCAGATGCTGGACAGCGACGCCGACGGCGGCGAGCTATCGCCCGACGGCCGGGTCATGGAAATCCTCAGCGAGCACACGCTGCAAGGGTGGCTGGAAGGCTATCTGCTCACCGGCAGGCACGGCCTGTTCTCCACCTACGAGGCCTTCGCCCACATCGTCGGCTCCATGTTCAACCAGTACGCGAAATGGCTGGACAAGGCCAGGAACGAAGCGCCCTGGCGCGCGCCGGTCGCTTCGCTGAACCTGCTCATCACCTCGCTGGTATGGCGGCAGGACCACAACGGATTCAGCCACCAGGACCCGGGCTTCCTGGACCTGGTCGCCAACAAGAGCCCCGACGTGGTCCGCATCTACCTGCCGCCGGACGCCAATTGCCTGCTGAGCGTCGCCGACCATTGCCTGCGCTCGACGGGCTACGTCAACGTCATCGTGGCCGACAAGCAGCCCCACCCCGTCTATCTGGACATGGACAGCGCGATCCGCCACTGCGCCGCGGGCATCGGCCGATGGGACTGGGCCGGCACCTTCGTCGACCAGCAGCCCGACCTCGTCATGGCCTGCGCGGGCGACATCCCCACGCAGGAGGCGCTGGCGGCCACGGCCCTGCTCAAGGCCAGCTTCCATGGCCTGAAGATCCGCTTCGTCAACGTGGTGGACCTGTTCACGCTGGTTTCGCCCAGCCACCATCCCCATGGCCTGCCCGACGAGGAATTCGACGCCCTGTTCACCGCCGACAAGCCGGTGATCTTCAACTTCCATGCCTATCCGGCGCTCATCCACAAGCTCTGCCACCGGCGCCGCAACCAGCCGAATTTCCATGTGCACGGCTATCGGGAGAAAGGCGACGTGAACACGCCGTTCGAACTGGCGGCGCTGAACGGCATAGACCGGTACAGCCTGGCGATGAACGTGCTGGAACGCGTCCCGCGCCTGCGCACGTGCAGCGAGCCCGCCCGGCAGCGCTGGCTCCGGAAGCAGGAAGACCTGCTGGCCTATGCGCGCGCCGAAGGCGTGGACGCCCCGGAAATCCGCGACTGGCGCTGGCCCGACGCCGCCGGGGAAACGGCCGCCGGGGAAACGGCCGCCGGGGAAACGGCCGCCGGGCGGCGCCCGGACGCATAGCCATGCGCCAGCAGGCATACCCTTGTCCACCGCACGGAGGTGTTCCATGTATCAACGCATACTCGTTCCCATCGACGGCAGCCCGACCGCCGAGCAGGGGCTGACCGAAGCCATACGCCTGGGCACGCTCACGCATGCCCGCCTGCGGCTGATTCATATCGTCGACGAACTGTCTTTCGCGCTGGCCATCGACGCCTATGGCGTCTACGCCGGCGAGCTGCTCGAATTGCTGCAGAAGAACGGCGCCGAGGTCCTGGAGAAAGGCGCGGCGCGGGTGCGCACGGCGGGGCTGGACGTGGAGACAAACCTGTACGCCAATCTGGACCGGACGGTGCCGCAATGCATACTCGAGGAAGCGCGGGACTGGCGCGCCGACCTCATCGTGCTGGGCACGCACGGCCGGCGCGGCGTCAGGCGCCTGATGCTGGGCAGCAGCGCCGAGAACGTCCTGCGCAGCGCCCCGGTGCCCGTGCTGCTGGTGCGCGGCGTCGAAGAGAAAGCGGCGGACGGCGCGCCGGCGGCGCCCTCGCATTGAGCGCCGGAACTTCCGTGCCGTCTCCGCGCGCCGATACCGCGCCGCCGGCGCCGCAGCCGGTCAGCCGGCAGGTGCTGGCCGACCGCTACGCCGGCCCGGGCGAGCACAACGCCTCGCAGATATACCGCCGCGTCGCGCTGGCGCTGGCCCAGGCCGAACGCCCCGAGCGCCGCGAGGCCGTCGCGCGCGCATTCCTGCGCAACATGGAGCAGGGCGCGATCGGGGCCGGCCGCATCATGGCCAACGCCGGCGCGCGGCGGACCGGCACCATGGTCAATTGCTTCGTGCATCCCGTCGGCGCCGGACGGGGAGCGGCGTCGTTCGAGGCCGGCCTGGCCGATGCCTGCAAGACGCTGTCCATGGGCGGCGGGGTGGGCTACGACTTTTCCGTGCTGCCGCCCGCCGACGCGCAGGATAGGGGCGGCCTGCCCTCGGCCTGCGAGGCCATCGGCCGCTACGACGCGGCATCGGCCGCGCTGGCGTTCGAGGGCGCCCGCCGGGGCGCGCAGATGGCGGTGCTGTCGTGCACCCATCCCGACCTGCTCGCCTTTGCGCGCGCCAAGGCGGGCCGCAAGCGCTGGCGCGGCTTCAATCTCTCCGTGGCGGTAAGCGACGCCTTCCTGCAGGCCGTCGTCGACGACGCGCCCTGGACGCTCTGCCATCGCGCCGCTCCCGGCCCCGCCGCGCGGGCCCGGGGCGCGTTCCGGATGCCGGACGGTCTCTGGCAGTACCGCCGCGAATCCGCGCGGGCGCTGTGGCGGGCCATCACCGAACAGGCGCTGGAAAGCGCCGAGCCCGGCCTGCTCTACCTGGACACGATCAACCGCGCCAACAACCTGCGCGCCCTCGAAACCTTGAGCGCCACCAACCCCTGCGGCGAGCAGCCGCTGCCGCCCTACGGAAGCTGCGTGCTGGGGCCGATCAATCTCTCGCGACTGGTTTCGCACCCCTTCGGCGTGGGCGGACCCGCCACGCTGGAGCGCGGCCGGCTGGCCCGGATGACGCGCATCCAGGTGCGCCTGCTCGACAACGTCCTGGCGCTGACGCGCTGGCCCCTGCCCGCGCACGCGCCGAGGCCCGCGCCAAGCGGCGCATCGGCGTGGGCATCACCGGGCTGGCCGACATGCTGGCCATGCTCGGCCTGCGCTACGACGAGGAGGCGGGCCGCGCCGCCGCCCGCGACGCGGTGCGCATCATCCGGGATCATGCCTATGCCGCCTCGGCCGCCCTGGCGGCCGAACGCGGCCCCTTTCCGCTCTACCGCCCCCAAGACTACCTGGGCGCGGACAGGGTAGGCGCCGAGCTGCCTGCCGCCGTGCGGCGGGCCATCGGCCGGCACGGCCTGCGCAACAGCCACCTGCTTTCCTTCGCGCCCACGGGCAGCGTCAGCCTGGCCTTTGGCGACAACTGCTCCAACGGCATCGAACCGGCTTTCGACTGGGTGTACACGCGCATGGTGCGGCTGGGGCGCGAGGCTCCCGTCCAGACCCGCGCGGAGAACCACGCCTGGCGGCGCTGGCGGCACCTGATGGGCGAAGACGCGCCGCTGCCGCCCTGTTTCCTCAGCGCGGCGAGCATAGCGCCGGAGGATCACGTCGCCATGCTCGCCGCCTTGCAGCCCCTGGTCGACGCGGCGATCTCCAAAAGCGTGCCGGTGCCGGCCGACTGTCCGCTGGAACGCGCCCAGGCCCTGTTCCTGCAGGCATGGCGAGCCGGCCTGAAAGGTCTGACGCTGTTCCGCCCCGCCGCCGGAATGGACGCCGTCATGTACGCCCGCGACGCGCCGCAGCGCCCTTGCTCGCCGCCCGGCGATTGCGCCGCCTGCGAATAGGGTTACGCCGATCCGGAAGCCGCGCCCCGGAGCGTGGCGGTTTCGCCGGGCTCGGCGGCATGGCAGGACCAGCCCAGTTCGTCCTGGATGCGCAGCCGCAGGGCGTCGGCGGCGCCGGGCTCTCCATGGACGATGAACGTTTCCCTGGGCGGCCTGGAAAACCCGCGCAGCCACCGGATGATTTCATCGGCGTCGGCATGGGCCGACAGCATGGAAAGATTCTGCAACTCGGCCTTGACCGGCACGTACTCGCCATGGATCTTCACGCTGGGCGCCCCGTCCAGCATGGCCGCGCCGCGCGTGCCCACCGCCTGGAAGCCGGCGAAGAGCACGGTATTGCGGGCGTCCCGGAGGTAATGCTTGAGGTGGTGGATGACGCGCCCGCCCGTCGCCATGCCGCTGGCCGACACGATGATCTTCGGCATGGCCGAGGCGTCCAGCGCCTTGGACTGCTCGACGTCGCGCACATAGGTGGCGACTCCGTAGGCCGCCCGCGCCTCGGCGGCCGTGAGCCGCTGGTCGCGCTCGTGCCGCAGATACACGTCCACCGCGTCGGTGGCCATGGGACTGTCCAGGTACACGGGCAGGTCGCGCGGAATGCGGCCGGCCTGCTTGAGCCGCCACAAGTGCAGCAGCAGCAACTGCGCGCGCCCCACCGCGAACGACGGAATGACGACGGTGCCGCCGCGCCGGATCGCGCGCTGGATGATCTCCGCCAGCACGTCCCGCGGGTCGTCCTTGGGGTGCGCCCGGTTGCCGTAGGTGGATTCCACCAGCAGGTAGTCCGCCTCGGCGACCGCCTGCGGCGCGGGCATGAGCGGGTCTTCGTAGCGCCCCAGGTCGCCCGAGAACACCAGCCTGCCGCCGGGGTAGTCCACCTCCACCACCGCCGCGCCCAGGATGTGGCCGGCGCGCCTCAGGCGCAGTTGCAGTCCGGCCGGCAGCGCCACCGTCTCATCGAACGCCACGGGCCGCAGCGCCGCGATGGCCCGTTGCGCATCGGCCACCGTATACAGCGGCAGCGCCGGCTTGTGCCGCGAAATCCCATGACGGTTCAGGTAATCGGCGTCGGCCTCCTGCAGGTGCGCGCTGTCCAGCAACAGGATCTCGCACAGGTCGCGCGTGCCGGCCGAACAATAAATGGGGCCGCGAAACCCCTCGCGCACCAGTTTGGGCAGGTAGCCCGAGTGGTCCAGGTGCGCGTGCGACAGCACCACCGCCTCGACCGAAGCCGGCCGCACCGGAAACGGCGCCCAGTTGCGCAGCCGCAGCGGCTTGAGGCCCTGGAACAGGCCGCAGTCGAGCAGCACGCGGCGGCCGTCCGCCTCCAGCAAATGGCGCGAGCCGGTCACCGTGCCGGCGCCTCCCAGAAAACGCAATTGCAGGCTTTTCAACATGAAACCTCTCCCGATCCCCGGACCTCCGGCGCGCGAAACCATGCGCTTCGCGGCCCCAGCTTCGCACGCGGCGCGGCGCCGCGACCCGGCAAAACATCGATGCTTGACGCGGATCAAGATTGCCCGGCCGCGCAGGATCAATATAGACGGGAAGGCAGCTCTTTGCCTTTGCCCCTCGAGGAGACTTCCATGTCGCGCCTGATTCCCTCATCCGACCCGTTTTCCGACGTTTTCCAAGCGTTCCTCAGACCCATCCGGCAGCGCGCCGAAGAAGACGCGCCGCGCATGGACATCGACATCACCGAAAGCCCGGACGCCTACATTCTCAAGGCCGACGCGCCCGGCTTCTCCAAGGAAGACATCGACGTCCAGATCGACGGCGCCACGGTGCTCATCCGCGCGCACCGCGAGCAGCAGGACGAGGTCAAATCCGAAGGCCGGGTCATCCAGCGCGAGCGGTACTGGGGCAGCGCGCAGCGCATGCTGACCCTGGCCGGCCCGATCGACGAAGCCCAGGCCAAGGCCACGTACGACAACGGCGTGCTGACGCTCAACCTGCCCAAGAAGGCCGGCGGCGCGAGCCGGAAAGTCGCCGTCGAGTGATCCGCCGCCTTTTCCGGAGAACCGCCATGCGAGCACGCGATCTCATGACCCCCGACCCGCTCAGCGTAACGCCCGATACGCCCGTATCCGCCATCATCCGCACCATGCTGGACCGCAACATCAGCGCCGTCATGGTGACCGAAAGCGACGGGCGGCTGATCGGGCTGGTGAGCGAAGGCGACCTGGTGCGCCGCCAGGACAGCGTGCACCAGCGCAAGCAGGAGCACTGGCTGGCCCAGCTAGCCGAGGGACATCCGCTCAACCCGGAGTTCCTGCGCAGCCTGCACCTGGCCGAAAGAACCGCCCGCGACGTGATGAGCAGCCCGCCCGTGGCCGTGGACGAGAGCACCGGCCTGGCGCGGATCGCCGACATCCTGGTCTGCCGCGGCATCAAGCGGGTGCCCGTGACCCGCGACGGCAAGCTGGTCGGCGTGGTGAGCCGGCGCGACATCCTGCGCGCCCTGCTGGCGCAGGCGGAGTAGGTCCGGCCGGGTAGGNGGATCGCCTGCAGCGGCTCGAATCGTTGATGTCCGATGAGCTGGTGCGCGACACCAGGCGCTGTGGGGCCGGCAGGGCCCGGTTTCGGGGAAGCGCCGGGGCGGCGGCGCAAGGGGTTGCCGCGCAGCGGCGCGGCGCCCGGGTCGAGGCGCTGGCCGCGCGGGCATTGCGGGCGCTGGCGCTGCGGCTCGAAACCGCGGAGCGCGGCCGGGCGGCATACCGCGTGGCGACGTCGATGCGCGTGCCGGCCACCATACCGGGCAGCCCCGATCGCGCCAAGAGCGAGTGGGACGCGGTGTTGCTGCGACGGCCCGCGACGGCCGATGAAACGGAAGCCTGGGAGGTCTGCCTGCTGGTGGAGGCCAAGGCCTCGGCGGACGCGGCGGCCACCGATCTGCCGCGGCTGCTGCGCGGCCTGCGCCTGCTGGCGCAGGCGGACGAGCGCGAGACGTATGCCTTCGAAACGCGCGAAGGCGTGGCGCGCCTGCGGGGCGCGTCGCTGCATGCGCTGACGGCCGACGAGGCGCGGTTGGCGGAAACCGTGCTTTATTGCTGCGATGCCCCCGCCGACGCCGCGCCCCGGCTGCTCAGCGCCGCCAGCCGGATGCAGTTGCTGTCCGCGCCGGCCAGCCTGGCGTTCGCCTCGGCCCTGGCGCCGCCGCGGGCGGATGAAGGGCTGCTGGAGCCGGTCTGGCGCCAGCTGCTGACCTCGCCGCAATGGGGCGGCGTGCTCAGCCAGTATCCGATGCTGCGACTGGCGCGCGGGCCGCTGTCCGTGCCGCGTCAGACAATCAGGGCGGCGCTTGCCATGAAGGTGGCCGTGCTGTCGAGGCGGCGCGTGCTGGCGATGGTGGGCGCCCAGCGCAGGGACAGCGACAGCGAGCGCTGGTCGGCCAATTTGCGATCGTAGGTGAGGATGGGGCCCAGGGCGAAGTCGTGCCCCCGGAAGCCGTCGAGGCGGTCCGCCGTGGGGCCCGAGTCCTTGTCCAGCTGCAGCCGGGTCCCGGCTACCAGGCCCAGTCCCAGTCCGTTGCCGAACATTTTCCGGGCCATCACGTCCAGCCCGAATAGCGGGGCGTTGCGATAGCCGGTGGGCGCCCAGACGTTCAGGCTGAGCGACAGGTGCTGCGTTTCGGAGAAATGGCAGCCGGCGATGACGGGCGTGAAATACAGGTCGAACAGGTTGGAGGCGATGTCGCTCGTCTTGCCCTGCCGGGCCCGCAAAGCGCCAGGAGCAGGGCGCCGGGGCGAAAGGCGGCCTGGGGTGCGGACGGACGGTTCTGCATGGCGACGTGTCCTCATCCCTTGCATGTCAGGGCTCCGCTGCGCAAAGCGTATCGATCGGCACAAGCAAAGCGACGGGCCGTCGCATCGGTTTGGTTTCTGCCCAATTCCGGAACTCGTCAATTCTCCATCGGGGCGGGCGGCGGCCGCCGGGCGCCGAGCGGGTCGGCCTCGCGCGGATCGGCCGGTTCCAGCGCGTAGCCGATTTCGCCGGCCGCCTCAGCGAGGATCTTCTGCGCCAGGCCGAAGGCGGTGTTGGCGGCGGGCACGCCGGCGTAGATTGCGTTCTGCAGCAGCACTTCCTTGAGTTCGTCGGGCGAGAGCCGGGAGTCGTCGGTGGCCGTCAGCGCCGCTCGCACGTGCAATTCGAATTCCTCCCAGCGCGCCAGGGCCAGCGTCACGGACAGCACCATCATGCGGCGCGCCTTGCGAGGCAGGCCGTCGCGGCTCCAGATGTCGTGCCAGGCATAACGCGTGATGAGGTTCTGGTATTCGGCCGTGAAGCCGGTGGCGCGCGAAAGCGAGCGATCGACCCATGCGTCGCCCAGGACGGCCCGCCGGTTGGCGAGCCCTTGCTCGAAATCGTCTTTGCGGCTCATC
Organism: Achromobacter sp. DMS1; assembly: GCF_001270295.1. NCBI lineage: Bacteria > Pseudomonadati > Pseudomonadota > Betaproteobacteria > Burkholderiales > Alcaligenaceae > Achromobacter > Achromobacter sp. DMS1. The sequence goes on from NZ_LHSJ01000022.1 coordinate 41,800, forward strand.
GAGGTTCCTTGTTCGGGGAAGTACGGCGAGCATAAAGCCAGGGACGCCGGCGCGCAGGCGTCCCTGGCCATGCCCGGGCGGGGCGGTCAGTTGACCTGGATGTTGTTGGCCTTGACCACCTCCGCCCAGCGCGTCTGCTCTTCGTCGACGAACCTGGCGAAGTCGGCGGCGCTGCTGCCCACCGGGGTGAGGCCCAGCTTGCCGAGCTTTTCCCGGGTTTCGGGGCGCGCCAGCGCTTTCTGGACCACGTCCTGCAGCCTGGCCACCACCTCGGGCGGCGCGCCTGCCGGCAGGAAGAAACCGTTCCATTCCACCACGTCGAAGTTCTTCACGCCGGATTCCGCCACGGTGGGCACGTCGGGCAGTTCGGGCATGCGCCTGGACGAGGACACCGCCAGGGCCTTGAGCTTGCCGCCGGTGACGTAGTTGAGGCTGGAGGCGGCATTGGCGAAGTACACGTCGACCTGCCCCCCCATGACGTCCACGATGGCGGGCGCACCGCCCTTGTACGGCACGTGGATGGCCTTGATGCCCGTGTCTTTCTTCAGCAGTTCGGCAGCCATCTGGGCCAGGCTGCCGGGGCCGTACGATGCGTAGGTGTAGTGGTTGGGCTGGTCTTTGGCGGCCTTGATGAAATCGGACAGCGAACCAAAGGCGGAGCCGGGCGCGGCCACCAGGATGTTGGGCACGCTGACCGCCTGCGATACCGGAATGAAGTCTTTCTTCGCGTCATAGGGCAGCTTGCGCAGCGCCGGATTGATGGCGAAGGCCGAGGCGTCGTAGAGCACGGTGTAGCCGTCGGGATTGGCCCGCGCCACGTAGGCCGCGCCGATGGAGCCGCTGGCGCCGCCCTTGTTCTCGATGACGACGCTCTGGCCGCTGGTTTCGGCCATGCCTTGCGCGATGATGCGGGCGGCGTTGTCGGCCCCGCCGCCGGCGGAATAGGGCACGACAACGGTGATGGGCTTGTCGGGATAGCCGGCGGCCTGCGCGGCCGCCGCGGCGGTCAGGCCGAGGGCCGCGGCCAGGGCGGCGCGGGCCAGGTGAGTGCGTTTCTTCATGTCTGCTCCATTCTCCTGTGCGGGAAGCGGGGGGCTTGTTGGAATCGTTGTGTCGTCAGGGGGGCGGGCGGTCCGGGGATCGGGTGTCAGACCGTGGCGATGGGGTTGACCGGCGCGCCGACCAGGCCCGGCAGGTGCATCGGGGCGGCGGTCAGGAAGAAGGCGTGGCGATGGTTCCGCCGCAGCCAGTGCGCGAGCGGCGTGAGGTGCCATAGCTCGCCCAGCGGCAGGCCGAGCTTGAACAGGCAGTGTTCGTGCAGGGGCAGCAGCGCGCCGCGCTCCGTGTCGAGATGATGGTTGCGCAGCTCGACTGCGTGGTTGTCGGCCGCGATGGCGGCGATGCGGCTGTCGGTGATCCACGCGAGCAGGCCGGGGTCGCCGCCGTCGAGCACGCAGCAACGGGTCTTCAGCCGGTGCTGTTCGTTGTCGGCCAGCGTGAGCGCGAGATCGGCCAGGCCGGTGTGCAGGCACAGCACGTCGCCCGGGCGCACGGTTACGCCGTCGGCCTGCATGACGCGCATGAGGTCGGCGTGGGTGACCTTGCGCTGTTCGTCGCCGAAATGCGCGCGCAGGTCCACCATGACGCCCCGGCCCTGGATGCCGTGGCGCGCCATGGGGGCGATGGACAGGTCGCGCGTGCCGGCGAAGCCTTCGCGGCCGGGCGCGCTGACGGTGTAGCCGTTGTAGCCCGTGGGCTGGGGCGTGCCGTTGCCCCGGGCATCGTAGAGCGAACCCACGTGTCCGAGGGCGTCCCATTGGGTGGAGTACTGCGGCGAGAGGGTGACGCTGTCGTCGCTGATGACGTCGGTGGCGCCGGGCACGTCGTTGGCCAGGGGGTAGCGGTAGACGGGCACGCCGTTCTTCTCGGCGGGCCGGATCACGGGGCCCTTGCGCCTCGGGTTCAGCACCGGCGCGCGCGGCACCGTCAATGGCAGGCTGAGCGAGAACGACAGCCCTTCGCGGATCTCGGCCGCGGCGGCCAGGCGCGCGGCGCGGTCCAGGTGGTTGAGGGTGCCCAACTGGTCGTCGGGACCGAAATCGCCCCAGTTCGACCCTTCGGGCCGCTGGCGGTAACGCGGTGTCTGGCTCATGGCCTCGTCGTCTCCTCGCCCGTTTTCGTCGAGCGTCGTTGTTGATGCGGCGGCTGGCGCGGCGGCTAGCGCACCGCCGCGCCTCCCAGCAGCCCGTCGATCTCCGCCGGACCATAGCCCAGTTCGGCCAGAATGGCGCGGCTGTGCTCGCCCAGGCCCGGGGCGCCGCGCGGCGGGGCGGCGGCGCCGTCCCTGTTGCCGCCTTCGTCGAAGCGCGCCCAGCGCGCCAGGCCCAGGTACTCGCCGGCCTGGGGGTTGCGCAGGGTCTGCATAAAGCCCATGGCCTGGACCTGCGGGTGGTCGAACATGTCTTCCACGCGGTTGACCACCGCGCACGGCACGCTCTGGCCGAAGCGCTCGGCCCATTCGGCGGCGCTGGCGCCCGCCAGGGCGCGCCGCACCCGGGGCACCAGCTCGTCAGCGCGGGCCGCGCGCTTCTTGACCGTATCGTAGTCGGGGTGTTCGGCCAGTTCGTCCAGGCCGAGATGGCCGCACAGCGCGCGCCAGAAGTGCGGCGTGTTGGCCGAGATGTACAGATAGCCTTCGCGCGTGGGATGGATGCCCGTGATGCCGCCCGACCGCATGTCGCGCTCGATGGCGCGCGGCTCGCCGTCGGCCCAGACCAGCCGCGCGGACTGCATGGCCAGGGCGCTGCCCAGCAGCGAGACTTCGATGGCCTGGCCGCGGCCGGTGCGCTCGCGCCGGTAGAGCGCGGCCGAGACGCTGCTGGAGATCAGCGCGGCGCCGTAGTAATCGACCACGGAACCGTACAGGATTTCCGGCGGTCCGCCGGGCTTGCCCTGCGAGGCGCACATGCCCGTCATGGATTGCAGCACCTGGTCGTAGCCGGCGTGGCCGGCCATGGGGCCCCGGGCGCCGTAGCCCGTCATGGCGCAGTACACCAGGCGCGGATTGACGGCCGCGAGCGTGGCGTAGCCGATGTTCAGCCGTTCCGGCACGCCCGGGCGGAAATTGTGCACCAGCACGTCCGCTTCGCGGACCAGCCGCGTCAACACTTCGTAGCCGGCCGGCTCCTTGAGGTTGAGGCAGATGCCGCGTTTGTTGCGGTTGATGCCGAGAAATGCCCGGCTTTCGGCCGCCAGGGTGGACGGATACTTGCGCAGGTTGTCGCCTTCGGGCGGCTCGATCTTGACGACCTCGGCGCCCAGATCGCCCAGCAGCGCGCAGCCGTACGGGCCGGCGATGTAGGCGCTCAGGTCCAGCACCTTGACGCCGGCCAGGGGAAGATCGGAAACAGCGGGTTGTTGCATAGGGTGGTCGTTCGGAATCCGTGGGAAAAGAAAAAGGCGCGCGGACAGCGCCTAGCCTGCGCCGGCCGCCAGCAGCACGTCGCGCGCGCGGCGCACGAAGGGGGCATCGATCATGCGGCCGTCGAGCAGGAAAGCGCCCACGCCGGGCCGCGCCCGGCTTTCGGCCACGACGCGGCGCGCATGCTCGATTTCCTCGGAGGAAAAACCGAAGACCTCGTTGGCGATGGCGACCTGGCTCGGATGGATGCACGATTTGCCGAGCAAGCCCAGCGAACGCGAGAGCCGGGCCTCGGCGCGGAAGCCTTCGGGGTCTTGCACGCGGGGATAGGCGGCGTCCAGCGCATACTTGCCCGCCGCGCCCGCGGCCAGGCGCACGGCCAGCAGCACGGGGCGCAGCGTTTCCGGGGCGTAGCGCTCGATGCCCAGGGGCTCGAACAGGTCGGCCAGCCCTAGCTGCAGGCCGCGGACGCGCTCGTGCGCGGCGGCGAGTCCGGCCGCGCGCGCCAGGCCCCGCGGCGTTTCGACGTTGACCAGGAAGCCGCCGCGAAAACCCGCGGCCGTGGCCTGTTCGATGGCGCGGCGCACCGCGTCGGCGTCCTCGGTCTTGGGCACGTTGAGCAGGTCGACCGGCAAGCGGCCGAGCGCGGCGAGATCGTCGGCGTACCAGGGCGTGTCGGCCGCGTTGATGCGGACGATAATTTTCTTGGGATGCGCGGCGGCTGGCACCGCGGCGGCGCGCCGCGCCAGCCAGTCGGCGAGCAGGGCGCGCGCCTCGGGCTTGCGGTCGGGCGCGACGGCATCCTCGAGGTCGAAGGAAATCGCATCGGCCTCGCTGGCCATGGCTTTTTCAAAGAGTTCCGGGCGCGAGGCCGGCACGAACAGCTTGCTTTTCATGAATATCTCCTGGGCCGGATTTTGACCTGGGAGCCCGTGCGCGTGGGCCAGCGGAGATTCGATCAAAAGATAGAATATCTATCATCATGAACACCGATTTCCTGCACACGCTCGTGGCCGTGGCCCGCTACGGCTCCATGGCCGAGGCCGCCCGCAGGCTGGGCCTGACCCATGGCGCCGTGGCGCAGCAGATCCGCGCGCTCGAGCACGAGCTGGGCGCGCCGCTGGTGGCGCGCGCCGGACGCACGGTGCACCTGACCGCCAAGGCGGCGGAGCTGCTCGCGCCCGTGCAGGAGGTGCTGGCAAGCCTGGAGCAGATCCGCTATCTGGCGCGCTCGGGCGAGGTCATGGGCGAGTTGCGGCTGGGCGCGGGCAACACCGCGCTCAATTCCGTGGTGCCGGCCATTCTGGAAAGGCTGGTGGCGCGCCATCCGCTGGTCAACGTGGCGCTGACGCCGGGGCATTCCGCGCGTTTCTACCCGGCGGTGGAAGCGGGGGAAATCGACGCGGCCATCGCGCTGCAAGCGCCTTATCCGCTCTCCAAGAGCATGGGCTGGCAGCTTCTGCGCGAAGAGCCTTATGTGCTGGCCGCGGCGCCCCGGCTGGCGGGGCGCGATCCCCACGCCCTGCTGGCCAGCGAGCCCTTCATCCGCTATCAGCGCAACGATTGGGGAGGCCGGCACGTCGACGACTACCTGCGGCGGGTCGGCATCACGCCGCGCGACCGCTTCGAGCTCAACGCCATCGAAGCCATTGCCGTCATGGTGAGCCGCGACCTGGGCGTGGCCATCCTGCCGCTGTCCACCAACGGGGCCATCGAGCGGCTGGGCCTGGCCGCGCTGCCGCTGCCGGCGCCGTGCGAGCCGCGCCGCTTCGGCCTGATCTGGCTGCGCGGTTCGTCCCGGCTGGCGCTGATCCAGGCGTTTCGCGAGACGGCGGTGGAGGAGTACGGCAAGCTGTGACGCGCGGGCCCGCGCCCGCCGCGCNAGGCCGGCAGCGCTCGCGCAGGTCCGTCGCATCGGCGGACTGCCGCCGGGCGGGATGCGCAACCGCATTCACCGCCGCATGCATCCGCCGGCGATCCCGCTGCGCGTGCGCGGCCAGCGACGCGTACTCCCGCACCCGGGGCGGCGCGGCGCCGGAGCACCATGGCCTGAAACACCCGGGTCGCCGCCCTGCTCGCGCATCGCGTCGCGGATCAGGCGGCAGAGCGCGTCCAGGAATCGGCGTTTCGTTTCCTCGCCCGGCGCCTCCCCGCGCGCCAGCGCCAGCCGGGCCTGCTCCACCGCCACGGCAAGCGCCTGCGCGGGCCCGTTGCGCATCTGGCCCGCGATCAGCTCGGGCGTATCCGGCAAGCGGTAGCGCCGGACGACGGCGCGCAGGATGTCGGCAAGAGGAGAAGGCGGCGATGGAGTAGCCATGGAAGATGGACGGCGAGGGAACCGATGGTCGGGGTCGCTGGGCGATGCGGCCCCGACAAATGTACCGCCGCCCGTTCTCATCCGTCATCCATTTCTCCCCCGCGCCGCCGCGCAGTTTCTCCGGGTCCGCAGAACTGTTCTGCACAACCGTGGGGTAATCGCGCGGACCGATAAAACTTATGATCGGCTTCTGTGACAACCCAAGGCCGGCCCCCCCGCCGGCGACCCTGTGGCCAGCATGCACAAGACCGGATCCCGCCAGGAAAACGGCAAGGCAGAAGATGGCGTCCAGGACAAGGAGAGAGACAATGTTCAAGCCCACGCGCCGCAGCTTTCTCGCGGCCGGCACGCTCATGATGCTTGCCCGGCCGCTGCGCGCCGCCCCCAAGCCCGTGACCCTGATCGTTCCCTATGCGTCCGGCGGGCCCAACGACAACTTCGCGCGCCTGCTGGCCGAAGGCATGAGCGCCCAGGTCGGCCGCCCGTTCATCGTCGAGAACAAGCCGGGCGCCAACGGCATCATTGGCGCGACCCAGGTGGCGCGCGCCCCGGCCGACGGCGCCATGCTGCTCATGGGCGGGTCGGGCCCGGTTTCGCTGAACATCCTGCTGCGTCCCAATCTGCAGTATGGCTTCGACAGCTTCGCCTCGGTGGCCATGATGTTCGACGGCCCGCTCACCATCACCGTGCCATCCTCGATGGGCGTGAACTCCATTGCCGATCTCGTGGCTTACGCAAAGAAGGAAAATCGCGCCCTGACTTACGGCACCCTGGGACCCGGAAGCGTCACCGACCTGTACGGCCTCATCCTGTCCAAGACGCTGGGCATCCCGCTGACGCCCGTGCCCTACAAGAGCACGCCGACCAGCCTGATCGACCTCATCACCGGACGCAACGACCTTTCCTACATGACGCCCATCGCCCTGGCCGACCACCAGAAGGCGGGGGAGATCAAGATCCTGGCCCTGACCACCGACCGGCGTGACCCGGCGCTGCCCGACGTGCCGTGCGTGACCGAGCTCGGCTACCCCCAGCTCAAGGCCAGCTACTGGACGGCGCTGCACGCGCCCAAGGGCACGCCCGCCGACCTGGTCCGGCAGTACGCCGAGGCCGCCATCAAGACGGTCCAATCGGAGCGCTTTCGCCAGGTGCTGGCCGCCAACGGCCAGACCGAAAAGGCCGGCGGCCCGCAAGCCCTGGATGCGCAGCTGGAAGCCGACCGCCAATACTGGGGCAAGGTCATCAAGGAAAACCGCATCGTCCTGGATTGAACGCTGCACGCCAAAGCGGCGGGCCAGGCCCGCCGCTTTTCATTTTCCCCCCTCCGGCCCTGCCCGACGCCCCGGCAAAGCGCGCCGGGCGTCGTCCGCCCTACTGGAGCCGCACGGGCGCGATGCGGTGCGTGGCGGCATTGAAATTGATGACCGGCTGCGCCTGGCGGCAGGCGGTCTTGCGCATCTTGCCGACGATGAGATCGTGGGTGCCGAGCACTTCGGTGCAGACGATGTCGCACTCGATGCTGGCCAGCGCATCCGGCAGAACCGGCAAGCCCAGCTCGTTCACGACCCAGCCGCCCTGCGCGAAACGCGCCGGGCCCTGGGGCTGGCGCAGAAAAGCCTGGATGACCCCGCCATGATTCTCGCCCAGGATGTTGGCCACGAAGCGGCCATTGCGCAGCAGGGCGTCCCGCGTAGACGAAGTCTGCTGCACGAAGAACCCGACCATGGGCGGATCGGCGGAAATCGACGTGAGGCTGGACACGATCATGCCGGCCACCTGTTCGCCGTCGCCGGTGCTGACCGCGCTGATGCCCGCGGGCAAGGCGCGCATCGCGGCCTTGAAGTCGTCGACCGACACCACGTCGTCGCGCTCGTTCACGACCATGTGGGCGCGGATGTCGCCCCGCTCGTCGACCCAGCCGTGGCGCGCCGCATAATCCACCATCGCGGAGAACCCCGCCTCCCACTGCGGATCGCCCGCGTGCTTCGACAGGAAGCGCAGCACCGAGGGCGACAGGCGGATGTGCCGCTCGTCCTCGCGCCGCCCGACCCGCGCGATGGCCCGTTCGAGCCTGTCGCTGGGCTGGGGGTCGGCCAGGACGTCGAGCCGGCGGAAGTCCAGCGGCTCGCGCAGCGAGATCGCGCCCGCATTGCTCAAGTAGATACGCATGACGCGCTCCTTACGCCGCCAGCGCGCAAGCGCCGACTTCCTTGCGGATGGCGGGAATGATCTTGTCGCCCCAGATCTCGATCTGCTTGAGCATGGTCTTCTGGTCGAAGTCGCCCAGTTGAGTCTGCAAGGCAATGTGCTTGGGGCGCAGGATGCTGATCTCTTCCAGCATCTTGTCGATCACCTGGTTGACCGAACCCACCGGCAGGTTCCCGCGCAGTTGCTCGAAGGTCGGATCGTTCTCCGACGGGACTTCCTTGACCATGTAGCCGTCGTCGCTCTGCGCGCGGCGGTATTTCAGGCTTTCGGAGATGCGGCGCTGAAAGCGCGCGCAATCCAGGTATGCGTCGATCTCGGCTTTGTTGTCCGATGCATAGCCGCAGCGCAGAAAGCCGAACTTCACGTCGCGGTCCAGATCCTTGCCGTTGTCCGCGGCGACTTTCTCCAGCCGGCCGCGCAGCTCGGCGATCGCGTCGTTGCCCTTGAGCAGGGCCGTGACGAAGAGATTGTGATTCTCGCGCACACCGCGGCCCAGCGTCACGGGGTTGCCCGAAGTGATCCACATCGGCGGCATGGGATCCTGCAGGCAGCGCACCGCGATGGAACTGGGCGGCACCTTGAGAAACTGCCCGTCGTGCTCGAAGATCTTCTGCGTCAGCCCCTTGGGAATGAGGTCGAGGAACTCGTTGAAGATGGCCCCGGAATCGGCGATCTGCACGCCGAAGCGCTCGAACTCGAATTCCTGGTAGCCCGAGCCCACGCCCAGCTCCAGCCGGCCGTTGGAAACCGTATCGACGAAGCCGACTTCGGCCAGGAACCGGGCAGGATGATAGAGCGGCAGAATGCAGACCGCGGTTCCCAGCCGGATGCGCTGCGTCTTGGCCGCCGCGTGCGCCACCGTCATCAGCGGCGAAGGCGACAGGGAATAGTTGTTGAAGTGGTGCTCGGCGTACCAGGCCGTGTCGAAGCCCGCCTGCTCGGCCGCGACGGTCTGTTCGATGGAGTTGTTGATGACCTGCCGGGACGACTGGTGATAACCTCGCTGCTGCGCCAGAATGAATACGCCGAATTCCATGATGTCTCCTCAATGTTCGTGAAGCTTCAAGGAAATTCTAGAAGGCTGCCCGTAATGGCTGGAATACAATAAATGCGGCGTTCTGTGCTGCATAAAGTGGAGGAATGATGGACAGGCTGCGCGCGATGGAGCTCTTTCTGTCGATTTCCAAAACGGAGAGCTTCTCCGAGACTGCGCGGCAATTCGGCGTATCGGCCACATCGGTTTCCCGGACGATCACCGAGTTCGAGAATGCGCTGAACGTCAAGCTCCTGCTGCGCTCGACCCGTCAGGTCGTGCTGACCGAAGCCGGCCAGGAATACGCCCGCCAGCTCGAAGGCATCCTCTGGAACATCAACGAGGCGCACCGCAACATCACGGAGATCCGCGCCGCGCCCAAAGGCACGCTGCGCGTGCATTCGCGCATGATGTTCGGGCTGGGCGTGCTGCCTCCGCTCATCGCGGCCTTTCGCCAGCAGTACCCGGACATCCTCGTCGAACTGGTGCTGTCCGAGTCCAAGACCGACCTGAGGCGCAACAACTTCGACATCGATTTCCGCATTTCGCCGCCCGTCGAAGCCGGGCTGAAGCGGCGCATTCTTTTCAAGAGCGAGCGCTACCTCGTGGCGTCTCCCGCCTATCTGGCCGCGCGTGGAACGCCGACAAGGCCGGCCGAGGTCGCGCAGCACGCCTGCCTGGCCTACCTCCTGCCCGGCGACCAGTACTGCTGGCGATTCAAGCAGGACGAGATCCAGGAAGAAGTGCCGATCAAGCCGCGGCACGTCACCAACAACGGCGTGGCCCTGCTCGAGCTGGCGCGGCTGGGCGAAGGCATCGCCCTGCTGGACGACTACACCGTGCACAACGACATCACGCGCGGCACCCTGGTCCGGCTGTGCCCGGACCACCGCGTCACCAACACGACCTTCGAAGAAGGCATGTACGCCACCATCCTGGATACGGCAATGATCCCGGCCAAGATCCGGCTGTTCCTGGACTTCATCGCCTCGCACGTCTCGGGCAAGACGCTGCGCTTCACGGCCTACGGCAAGGCCGCGGCGGGCGCCGGATGACCGGGCAGGCGCCTGCCGGCGCTAAGGGCGTATCCGGCAACGCGGCCGCGCCGCGCCCACGAAGCCCACGCCGCGAAGCCGGAGCAGACAACCATCCAGCGGCCCCGAGGCCGCCAGACGCCCGCTGTCGCTGATGGACGTCACGAAGATGTCCGTCATGTCCTCGCCGCCGAAGCACAACGAAGCGGGATGGGTCACGGGCAGGTCTATCCGCAAGTCCAGCCTGCCCGCGCCATCGAACCTGGCGATGGCGCCCGCATGAACCAGCGCGGTCCACAGGCCGCCCGCCAGATCGAAACAACAGCCGTCCGGAGCCGAATCGTAAGCCCCGGTATCGACGAAGACTTCGCGCGCGCCGAGCCGGCCATCCCCGTCCATGCGATAACGGAAAATCCTGCGCTGCGCGCTGTCGCAGACATAGAAGAATTCGTTGCGCAGATCCACGTTCGGACCGTTCGCCACGCCGATGCCCTGCGCGATGCGCGTCAGGCGGCCCCGGGTATCCAGCCGATAAAGCCCTCCGAGCGGCTCCTGCCCCTCCTGCCGGCAGGTGTGCATCGTGCCGGCCACGAAACTGCCGTCGGGCAACGGCACGCCATCGTTGAGGCGCAGGTTGGGATGGCTGTCGTCGATGCGCGCCAATGTGCGCAGCGTGTTGTCGGCCGGACGGTAGAGCGCGAAAACCTCCTTCAGGGCCACGACCAGTTCGTCGTCTCCATTGAGCGCAAAAGAGCCTAGCGGCGCGGGCAGCAGCCAGCTCCGCGCCTGTCCCCCTTCCGGGTCGAGGGCATGGATCCGCCCGCTGCGGCAGTCCGCCATCCATAAACGCCGCCGCTCGGCATCCCACACGGGACACTCTCCCAGGGACGCGCGCAGCGCGCCGATCCGATCGATACGCATCTGCAGGTTTCCTCCATCGCCGCGTTCCGGCGAACCGCCACGGCTTCGATGGTATCGGCTTGCGCAGCCCCGGAATATGCCGCTTTCGCGCAGAACACAACCAACTTTTCTGGCGTGAATTCGCGGCAATACCCATCCATATAATCAAAAAAAAGCCGGCCTCTCCAGGCTCCGGCGCACAGGCAAGACCGGTCATTCCGACTCGAGGAGACACACGATGCAGCATGCCCACCGCGCCCCCGGCGCGCCCGCCTTCCCCCGACAGTACCAGGAGCGGGCATGAGCGAACCCGCCGTCAAATTCGAAGTCAGCGAGGGCGTTGCGCTCGTTACGCTGAATCGTCCGCCCGTCAATGCCCTCAACCGCGAAATGCGCCGGCGCATCGTCGCCGTCTTCGACGAGATCTCCGAGCGCGGCGACATCCGCTGCGCCGTGCTGACCGGAAACGGCAATGTCTTCTGCGCAGGCGCCGACCTCAAGGACCGCCCCGATGCCGACATCGCCGGCGACTTCCTCGAACACAACCGCGTCACGCGGGAAACCGGCAACGCCATCAGGGAATGCGCCAAGCCCGTGATCGCCGCCGTGAACGGCGCCGCGCTGGGCGCGGGCCTGGGCCTCATGGCCGCCTGCGACATCATGTACGCTTCCGAGAACGCCAGCTTCGGCATGCCCGAGATCAACGTCGGCCTGGCGGGCGGCGCTTCCATGCTGCGCACCTTGTTCGGCCGCTCGACCGTGCGCCGCATGTTCTTTACCGGCCAACGGCTCAGCGCGCAGGATCTGCTGCGCCGCAATGTGCTGGAAGACGTGCTTCCCGCCGGCCGGCTGCTGCCCACGACCCTGGAACTGGCCCATGAGATTGCCTCCAAGGCGCCGCTGGCCGTGGTGTACGCCAAGCGCGCGGCCAATATGGTGGACCTCATGCCGCAACGGGATGCCTACCGCTTCGAGCAGGACTTCACCATGGCCCTGGCCAAGACCGAAGACGCGCGCGAGGCCCGCATGGCCTTCCTCGAAAAGCGCCAGCCGGTATTCAAAGGACGCTGAGCATGGGGGAACAGACGCAACAGCCGGGCGCCGGTCTGGCGGCCTTCTTTGAAGCCCGCAGCATCGCCGTGATCGGCGCTTCCGACGAAATCGCCAAGATCGGCGGCGGCCCGTGCACATGCTGGCCAAGCACGGCTATGCCGGCCCGGTCTATCCCATCAACCCCAAAGGCGGCGTCATTCAGGGGCTGCCCGCTTACGCATCGGTGCTCGACACGCCCGCCGCCGCCGAACTGGCCATCCTGGCCGTGCCGGCGGCCGCCACGCCGGCCGCGCTGCGGGACTGCGCCGCCCGCGGCGTGCAGGCCGCCATCGTGCTGTCGTCCGGCTTCGTGGAGGCCGGCCCGGAAGCGCCGCCCTGCAGGCCGAGCTGGCCGGCATCGCCCGCGCCCATGGCATGCGCCTGCTCGGTCCCAATTGCCTGGGCGCGGTAAACGTGGCCGACCGCCTGATCGCTTCCTTCTCGATCGCGCTCGAAGAGCACATGCCTGCCGCCGGGCAGGTGGGCATCGTTTCGCAATCGGGCAACGTGGGCAGCCACACCATGCAAAGCGTGGCCCGGCGCGGCATGGGCGTAAGCCGATTCATCGCCACCGGAAACGAGGCCGACGTGGACGTGGCCGATGGCATCGCCGCCCTGGCCGAAGACGCGTCCACGCGCATCATCCTGTGCTGCATGGAAACCTGCCGCAATGCCGGCAAGCTGGTCGGCGCCTTGCGCATGGCGCGCGAACGCCGCAAGCCCGTCATCGTCCTGAAGATCGGCTCGACCGAGAAAGGTCAGGCGGCGGCGGCTTCGCATACCGGCGCCCTCACCGGCTCGGATGCCGTGATCGACGCGGTATTCCGCCGTTATGGCGCGCTGCGCGTGCGTTCGGTGGAAGCGCTGATCGACATCGGCCACGCCGCTTCGCTGCTCATGCCCGGCCGCCTGCCGCGCAGCGAGGCGGTGACGCTGGTGGCCGCCTCCGGCGGCTTCGGCATCATGATGGCCGACGCCATGAGCGAAGCGGGCCTGGCCCTGCCCGCGCTCGCGTCCCATACCCAACGACGCATACGCGAAGCCGTTCCCACCGCGAGCACGGGCAACCCCGTGGACGCCTCGGCCCAGATGTCCAGCCGCCCCGACATCCTGCTCGAGCTGCTGGGCGCCCTGCTGGACGATCCGTCGGACGGGACGCTGGCGCTGTTCATGTCCCTGTCGCTCTACAACACGAGGCTGCGCGGCGTCTACCTCGAGGCGCTCGCCCAGGTGCGCGCCAGCCATCCCGACCGCCTGCTGATGGTCATCAGCCAGGGTCCGGCCGACGCGGTCGGCGAGATCAACGCGCTGGGCATTCCCGTGTTTTCCAGCATCGACGCCGCGCGCCCGGGCTGGCCGGCCTGGTCGCGCTGGGCCGCCTGAGCGCCGCCGCGTCCGAGCCCGCCCGGCTGCCTGCCGCCGAACCCGTCGATCCGGCGGTGTTCCGCAGCGAATTCCACGCGAAGCGCGCCCTGGGCCAGGCCGGCATCGACGTGCAGCCGCGAGTTCGTCGCCCGCGATGCCGGCGAGGCCGTCCGCGCCGCCGAGACGATAGGCTATCCCGTCGTGCTGAAGATCGCCTCCGAAGACATCGCCCACAAGACCGAGATCGGCGGCGTGGCGCTGGACCTGGTCGACGCCGACGCCGTGCGCGCGGCCTATGAACGGATCGCCGGCAGCGCGGCGCGCCATGCGCCTCGGGCGCGCATCGACGGCGTTCTGGTGGCGCCCATGGTGCGCGGCGGCACGGAACTGATCGCCGGCATTTCGCGGGATCCGGTCTTCGGTCCCATCGTCATGGTGGGCATGGGCGGCATTTACGCCGAGGTGCTGAAGGACGTGGCGGTGCAGGCCGCGCCCGTGACCGAGGACGAAGCGCTGGCGATGATCCGTTCGCTCAAGATGTTTCCCGTGCTGGACGGCGCGCGCGGCCGGGCCAAGGCGGACATCGGCGCGGCCGCGCGCAGCGTGGCCCGCCTGTCGGAATTCGCCTTCCGGCATCGCGATCACATCGCCGAAATCGATATGAACCCCATTCTGGTGCGCCCGCAGGGCCAGGGCGCGATCGTGCTGGACGCGCTGATGATCCCGCGCGCCGCGCCCGCTCACTGAGGACTGGCATGCACTTCGACCATCACGTAGCGGTCCCCGACCCGGCCGCCGGGCCCGAGGTTTACCGCCAACATGCGCGCACCTGGCTGCGCGCCAATCTGCCCGGTTTCATGCGGACCGACAGCCCGGACTGGCGGCCCGCGACGCTGGCCGAAAGCAGCGCATGGGAAGCCGCCATGTACCAGGCCGGCCTGGCGGGCATGACCTGGCCCAAACCTTATGGCGGCCATGGACTGACGCTGCGCGAGCATCTGGCCGTGAACAAGGAAATCGGCGCGCTGCCCATGCCGGAGAGCGTGAGCTCCATCGGCAAGGAGCTGGCCGGCCCCATCATCATGGCGGTCGGAACCGAAGCGCAGAAGCAGGCGTTCCTGCCCGCCATCCTGGCCATGCGCCAGTACTGGTGCCAGGGGTTTTCCGAACCCGACGCCGGCTCCGACCTCGCGCGGCTGCGCACCCGGGCCGTGCGGGAAGGCGGCCATTGGCGCATCAATGGCCAGAAAATCTGGACCAGCGGCGCGGCCAAGGCGCACTACTGCCTGCTGCTCACCCGCACCGGCACGGTGGCCGACCGGCATCGCGGCCTGCTGATGTTCGCCGTGCCCATGGACACGCCGGGCATCCGCGTCGCCCCCATCAAGTCCATCGACGGCAAGGAATCCTTCGCCGAGGTCTTCTTCGACGACGTCGTGGTTCCCGACAGCGCGCGCCTGGGCGCGCCGGACGAGGGCTGGAGCGCCGCCATCCGGGTGCTCTCCATCGAACGGGCCACCAACCGCATGTACCGTCCCTGGCGCTTCGAGTGCGAGCTGCGCCAGCTTATCGCGGCGTGCAAATCCGATGCCCGGCTCGCTCCCGCCCTGGAAGACGGCGGCGTGCAGCGCCGCGTCGGCGAACTAGCCTCGGAGATCGACGGCTTGAAAGGCCTGGTGGAGCTGACGGTCGAGCGCATGATGCGCGGCGAGGCCATCGGCGCGCGGGGCTCGCTCACCAAGCTCTACTGGTCGGAATGCCATCAGGCTTTCGCCGGGCTCGCCCTCTCGCTGCTTTCGCAGGTTGGTCCGCAATCCAGCCCGCTGGCGCGCCGCGCCCGGCAGGCCTGCACCAACGCCTACTTATTCGCGCGCGCCGAGACGATCTACGCAGGCACCACCGAAGTGCAGCTCGACGTCATCGCGCAGCGCATCATGAATCTTCCCAAGGATCTGACATGAGCAGCGACGCACTGCAGCCCGAGGAATTCGCCCAGGCCGCCGAAGCGGCCATCATGGACGCGCTGACCCGCCAGGACGTGCACGACATGGCGGCCGTGCTGGCGCGTGCCGGCCTGTGCGGCGTGATGGCCGCCGAGGACGACGGCGGGCTGGGCCTGGACTTGCGCTTTGCGCTGCCCATCGTCCATGCCGCGGGACGGCTGCGCCTGCCCCTGCCGCTGGCCGAGCCAGATCGTCGCCGCCCATGCCTTGGCGGACACGCCGCAGGCCGCGGCGCTGGCCTCGGGCGAGCGCCTGGCCGGCATCGCATGGCAGGCCGGCTGCCGGATGGCTGGGTCCGGCTGGACCACGGCCCGGCCGACTGGGTGCTCGCGGCCGATGCCGAAGGCGCCGCGCTCGTGGATGCCGCCGGGTCGCCGCGCGAAGTGCAGGCCGCGCTGGACCCGGACTGCCCGCAGGTCTGGCTCGATTTGCGGCACGCGCCCGTGCTGGCGCGCCTGGATACGTCGGCCTGGGACGCGCTGCAGCGCCAGGCCCGGCTGCTGCTGGCCGAATTCGCCAACGGCGCGGCCGAAGGCGCGCTGCAGGCGGCGGCGAGCTATATGGCCACGCGCGTGCAGTTCGGCCGGCCATTGTCGGCCAAGCAGGCGGTCCGCCATCTGCTGGCGCGCATGCGCCTGTTGCAGGAAGTGTCCAGCGCGGCCATCCGCCGCGCCATACGGCCCGATGAATACGGCGCGCCGCGCGACCCGCGTCCCGCGCTGGCCGGCGCCATCGCGAATGCCGCCTTCGTCATCGAGAAAGCCATCCATCTGCACGGCGGCATGGGCTTTACCTGGGAATTGCCGCTGCACCGCGCGCTGCGCGCGGTGCGCAGGCTGGACGCGGCCTTCGGCGGCCTGTCTCGCGAAACGGGGCGCGCCTTCATTGAATCGGTGTAGGAAACGACTATGCAACAAGATCTCGCCGGGCGCGTGGCGCTCGTCACCGGCGCGGGCGCCGGCATCGGCCGGGCCACGGCCCGCCAGCTCGTCCGCGCGCGGCGCCATCGTGGGCGTCAATGATTTAAAGCAGGAACTGGTGGACGACGCCGTGGCCGCCATCGAGGCCGCGGGCGGCAAGGCGTTTCCCGTGGTGCGGAACGTGGCGACGCGCGAAGGCATTGCGCAGGCCGTGCGCCAGGCCGCCGAGCACGGCTCGCGCTTCGACATCCTGGTCAACAACGCGGCGTGGGTGCGCTACCAGCACGTGCCCGACATCATGCCCGAGACCCTGGACCGCATGCTGGACATCGGTTTCAAGGCGGTGGTCTGGGGCATGCAGGCCGCCGCCGAGGCCATGGACGGCGAGCGCGGCGGCGCCATCGTCAACGTCGCCTCCACCGCCGCCCTCAAATCCGCGCCCGGATCGGTGGTCTACTCCGGCATCAAGGCCGGCGTTCTCGGCATCACCCGCGCGGCCGCGGCCGAACTGGGCGCGCGCGGCATCCGCGTCAACGCCGTCGCCCTTCGGCCGTGCCCACCGAAGGCACCCAGCGCAACCGCAACGCCGAACGCGACGCCCGGCGCATCGCGAGCACGCCCATGGGCCGGCCTGGGCACGGTGGACGACGTGGCCGGCGCCATCGCTTTCCTGGCCAGCGACGAGGCCCGTTTCATCACGGCCCAGGCCCTGGTGGTGGACGGCGGCATTACCTTCACCACGCTCTGATGGACACGGTGCTGCTGACGGGCGCGGCCAGCGGCATTGGCCGCGCCGCCGCCTGGCGCCTGGCGCGGCAAGGCTGGCGCTACGTGCTGCTGGACCGCGACGCGCGGCCTTGGAAGCCTTGCGCG